>JAFMRP010000315.1 GCA_017354095.1 Ktedonobacteraceae bacterium | reverse complement strand
GTATTCTGGTCCCCACACTGCCCGTAACAGCACACGATGGGTCAGGACTTTCCCTGCGAAAAGCATCAATTGACGTAATAGTTCAAATTCAGTGGGCGTGAGTCGGATTTCGTTGGCCCCCGCGCGTACCTGTCTACGCGCGACGTCCATGTAGAGATAGCTATCTTCGGTAACAAGGATCTCTGGATCTTGATTGATACTGCTCTCATATGTCTGAGCTCTACGAAGGCAGGCGCGAACCCGGGCCTGCAGTTCATCGTTGCTGAACGGCTTGGTTAGATAATCATCGGCGCCAAGATCAAGCGCGCGTACTTTCTCTTTTTCCTCAGTTACTGCTGAGAGAACGATAATGGGAATGCGTGCAACCTGGCGCACCTGAACACAGACATCCAGTCCACTTACATCTCCCGGCATACATAGATCGAGCAGTATAAGATCTGGTTGATGCAGACGGACTACCTCCAGGGCCTGCTCACCGTTCTCCGCAATGAGGACTTCATAACCACTGGCGATAAGGCTACGCCGTAAAATACGCTGGATGGGAGCTTCGTCGTCTACCACCAGGATGCGCTTTCCTCTGGGTTTCATCGTACTTGCCCTCCCATTACAGGATCAACCGGAGATACTTCTCCACTCAAAGTATGGGCATTCTCTTTTGTCCGCTCTTCTATGGTATACTTATATGTCGGTAATGTAAAGACAAAACATGCACCTTCAGCACTATTGTCTGGGGAGAGCTCTGCCCAGATATGCCCCTGATGAGCATGGATGATACCTTTACAGATGGCCAGCCCCAGCCCATTGCCATATGTACGCAGGTTTTGAAAAGAGACAAATAGCTTCTCACGCACATTGTCAGGTATCATCTTTCCTTGATCGATGATGCGCACCCGCAATTGCGCCTCTTTATCGATGCTGTCAATAAAAACTGTTATTGATGTATTGCCAGGACTGCGTCGCAGAGCATTTTCTATAAGATTATAGAAAACGCGCTCAAGCAGTGCATGATCTCCATAAATTAATGGTAAACGAGCTTGCGCTTGCAGATGCACAGTACGTCCCGCAGCCAGACGCTCCAGTTTGTGCCAGGCACCGTACCAGACTTCGACCACGTCGCACCATTCCCTGGCAAGAGAGAGCGCGCCCATCTCAATGCGCGACAATTCGATCAGGGAATGGACGAGCACAGTTAGATGATCGGTCTCGCTATCGATATCCTCCAGCATAGCATGGCGGTCCTGTTCGCTCCAGGCAATATCCTCCTGCAAGAGGCTGGTGACGGCGGCCTTGATAGTGGTCAGAGGCGTGCGTAGATCGTGTGAGACGGAAGAGAGCAGCGTCGAGACATTATGCTCATTAAGCGCCTGCTGGGTAATGTCCCGCACCTGCAGGGCGTTAGCTTCTAGCTGGCCTTGACGGTTATAGAGTGGGTAGCGAATAAACTGATAGTGATAGTCCGTTGCATGGGCATTGGCTGGCAATGGCGTATAGCTCTGCTGAGCCTGGACTGAAGCGCTGTCGGCTGTCTCAAGCGCAATTCGGCAGCGGAGTTCCTGCCGATACATACATCCCTGGGTAAAATCCTGGAGGTAGGATTGGACTTCGTCGAGATTATGTATACGCGGATACAATTTTTCAAAGATGCTCGTGATTGAAATGGCAGTATCTCTGGCCTGTGCGTGCCCTAACAGGAGTGAGGAGTAGATAGGCGAGTTATGCCGCTGCATATGCAGATCGCAGAGCAATTCAGCAGCACCATTCATATAGAAGCAGATGCCATTGGGGTCCACAACAAACCAAGCATCTCTGACCCAATTCGTAGATTGTTGAAGTTGAGCGAGCAGGCGGCTCAGTTCGCCCAGCATGCCAGCGCGTTCCAGGGCTTCTTCGGCGGTTTGCGCAAGTAGTGCCAGAGTAGCTTCAAAAGGATCTTTGTTCTCAGCAACAGTTGGATCTGGATGATGAGACGCACCAGCGAGGTTGGCCCGTGCTGGTGGAGTTCCATCGATGCCAAAGCCATTGTGATAAGTGGTGAGCACTGCCTGGAGATCACGCTCACCCCGTGTGAGCAGATGATCGCTGATGAAGCGCATCAGGCTAGCAAAGCTGATGCCAAAGGTATTCGTTGTCGCCTCGCGTATCTGCTTCAGAAGCACTAGTTCTTGAGACAAGGTATTCTCGTCACCTTGCTCTTGCACGGTTTCCTGACGACAAGCGGCATCCAGATGTTCGATGGCCTGCTGAAAATGGCTACGCTGATGGGCTGATTCGATGAGCAGGCCGTTATGAATAGCAATGGTGGCCTGATCGACGAAGAGGGCCAGGATCTCGGTTTTCAATGGTGTGTATCCACCTGGCTCTGGAGAGCAGAGCAGCAATACACCATAGATGGTGGGACCGGTGACCAGGGGGTAACAAGAGACGGAGCGCATACCAAGGATAGAAAAAGCAGTTTCGCTACCGGGAAAGTGCTCGTCAACAGTGATATCTTGTGATACATGAGGCTGGCACAATTGCAACGTGCGGCCAACGATGCTGGTTGGGTTGTCCATGAGGCCTGAATCGAGCATTTTTCGCAAGATTGTCTCGTCCAATCCGCACTGTGCCTGCAAGGAGAGATGCTGGTCACGCCGATCAAAGAGAAAAATAGCGGCTGAAACAGTTAATGCGCGTGCGATACTGGAAACGACCTGGTCGAGAATAGCAGAAAGCTCCATTTTTGAGGTCAGAGAGCTTGAGACGGCCCGTAGCGCCTCGTGCTGGCGACCCTGCAGTTCGGCTCTCCCCCCCACCTGCGCGCTCTCAATGGCGGCTGCCAGCACGTGGATGACGGCTTTCACCAGCCGCTGCAAATTATGCGCAGTATAGGTACCGATCGTACTGCTGCCAAGCTCAAGCGTTCCCAGCGCGTGATCTTCGACGATCAGGGGAGCAATCAAGGTGGAGCACAACTGATGATGGCGGCTCAGAGCATCTCCGCTTGAAGCCGGCAGGCCGTCCAGCCCAGTGGGATAGTCAGTCACCAGCAATCCGTCCTCCGGGGGCTCAAGCAACATACGCTGGAATTTTGAGCCCTCCAGTGGATGCTGATGATATGAGGCACGCCAGCCATCTTTTTCGCGTTCACACACGGTGACACGCACCGCCTGACGATCATGACGCAACAGCACCACGCCAAAAACGTCAAAAGGAATGGCGCCCTCCAGCTCTTCAGCCAGGCGAGTATAGTCAGGTTTCGCGGTGCGTACACTGGAGACAATGCGCGCTACACGCTCGATAATGGCAGATTCTTCAACTGTTGACGAATATACTCTCGCTTCCATCTTTTGCTATTCCTGACTTACGGCACTTCACAACGACCACGGATTACCAGACCCCACACAACTTCATGCCCGCAAAAGCCTTCCCATGCCAGTCTACGCGATTATTCACACATATGCACTTCAAATGTAATACAATGCAACTACAAAAATCGACACATATTTACAACATTGAAACTGTGCCATAGAGTATATCATATTGATGGAGGCCGGCGTCAATAATAAAAAACCCATCACAGTAACCTGCTACAATAAGTATGCCTAGCGAGAATGCATGGCGGCTTCACGAGGCTATCGCGCTCACTATGCAATTTTCGGCAGACAAAAACTTATGTAGAGCTGTTACTGCAACCTTCCTCCAATGCCCAGAATCGATGACCACGACCTGATCGAATTTTTAGACAATCTTATACATGTCTTCTGTAAGGATTGACGTAAAAAAATATCATAACCTCATTTCTCAATAAATTCAAGCAGGTCACACAAGAAAGCATCCACACAAAAGTGCAAATAGGTCATGATTTGATTATTGCGTTATTCAAGTCCCCAAACATAAAACAGACGAAAAATTTTTTTGTAACATTTATAGGAATTTATTGGGGCACCGTTTTTAGGCAGGCGTTTTCACAGATCGGCCCCCAGGTGGGGGCCTACACTTCTGTTCATCAGCCTGTTCGTGGTTGCCTGCTGTGCGAGTAGCAAAACTATTTTTGTTCAGCGAGGGCGGCGACCAGTTCGCGACAGAAATCAGGAATATCCGCGACTACGCGCCCCCACACGATATTCCCATCACGCAATGCCGATTCATTTACCCAGATACCACCGGCATTGGTGATATCATCTTTGATAGCGCTGGTTCCTGTGGCTCTGCGTCCCCGGACAATCCCTGCCGAGATGGGTACCCATCCACCATGACAGATACTACCGATAATCTTACCCTGGGCATGCACCTCGCGAACCAGCTGCAATACTCCTGAACTGCGGCGCAGTTTGTCGGGTGCCCAGCCGCCAGGGATAACCAGACCGTCAAGTTCATCAGCCTTTGGCGCCTCTTCAATGCTGATGTCGGGTGTTATCTCCAGTCCATGGTGGCCACGGATTTTTTCATGGGAAAGGCCAATCGATATGACTTTTGCCCCCTCCTCTTGCAGGCGCATGAGGGGGACCCAGAACTCCAATTCCTCCACCTCTTGAGCTACGAAGTAGCCGATGGTTTTGCCTTGTAAGCGCATAAGTTGCTCCTTTTTGAGGTCTACTAGATAACGCGCAATTGTAGAGCGCTGATAGGAAGCTATATCAGCCAGAAATTATTACTACTTGTATCCTTACACTTATTTTATCCTCTCCAGGCGGAGATTGCGATCCCTTACGATATGGTTCGTCAATCGTGCGAGTCCTGCATCTATGTATGATAGCCGGTAAGCTCGACATAGCCCTGACCGGAGAGGGAGGTGCCACCGCTTTTTCCCTCAATTGTGACGGCACCCTCCCAGTAGATATTGCCAGTCGATTGCTGCGTCACGAGTTCCTGATTTTTGAGTTGCGGCGTGAGCGTCAGCGTAGCCTGAATCTGGGGATCGTTGATGGTGACATGCCAGCCCGAAGGATAGGAAATACCAGTCACAGGGCTGCGCCACCTGCCGAGTGTTCTAACAACGAGCGATTGCGCATTAACCAGGTGATCGTTTCCGCGAGCATCGATATAGCCAGCATAGGTGGAGATCACCTGGCCAGCATCGTTACGAATGAAGTAGAGCATCAGCTCAGTATGGTTATCAAGCTGAATACTGTACCAATCCCAGCCACTCCCACCAAGCGTGAGAAAATCTCCCCACTGATGGTCCATCCAGGCCAGACCGCTGATTGTGAGTTGCTGTCCATGGTCAGTGAGCGAGCCGGAAATGTTCATATGTGTGCGCGAGTAGTAATAGGAGAAGCCCGCAAGGCCATAAGTGATCAGGCCATTGCCATTGTGCAGGACAGGCTGTTTCAGGTCAGACAGCCTGAGATCAATGGCGTAATCCTGCATAGCAGCGACAAGATGATCCTGACCATTCAAGCCCTGAATTGACCAGTCCCCTACATGCACATCAATGCCCTTCGTCGAATTACCATCGGGAGTAGGGGTTGGTTCTATGGCGCGACGTTGATCATAGTGAAACTGGCTACGCGTGATGTCGCTAATGGCGAAGTGAGAGATATAGACGGGCGGCAGGTTACTGCGCAAAATCTGGAAGACCACCAGTTCGAAGCCATAGCGGCGCGCCTGACCGTTGGCGTCGCGGGCCTCCAGGTGTCCGGTATAGTACCACCACTCGGTCAGGTTGTTGTGCGCGCCTTCATCCTGGGGGAAATGAACAGGTGGCAATTTGGGTTGCGCCTGCTGCTGACTCACCACAGGCAGTTGCTGAGAAGTGGAGATCAGGCCAGGAAATGTGCAGGAGGAAAGGGCCAACAGCAGTCCGACACCTACCATCAGCAGGCGAACAATATGGATAGTATTTTGATAGGCAATGTGCAATGTTTTCATATGTTACCTCCCGCCGCTGATATGGAGATCGACTGGTGCGTCGGCACTGGTGTGGAGAGGTTTTGCCTCGGTGCTGGACGACTGATATTCGGCCAGGGCTGCAGGACGACGTTGTACGCCAACAAAGGGAAGCCACCAGTTCCATTTGCCCAACAGGCGCATCGTGGCAGGTACAAGCAGGCCGCGCACCAGAGTAGCATCCAGGATAACCGCCAGCGCCATGCCCAGTCCCAACGCCTTGACCAGAATCATATCGGCAGTAGCGAAGCAGGCGCTGACAACCACCACGATG
>JAFMRP010000314.1 GCA_017354095.1 Ktedonobacteraceae bacterium | reverse complement strand
CGATTTCGCGGAGGGCATCAGCGCGCACATAGAAAAGCGCAAACCACACTGGCAGGGCAAATAACGTTCAAAACGCCCCTCAATTTACCTCACTTTTCTTCAGTGTGAAAAAATACCTCGCAATATCACCGCGCCTCCATTATCTTAACTGATGTACAGCCTATTTCTTTCGCACCTTACACAATGCCCGGCCCTTCTAATCATCAAAACTACATGCCGCGCTAAGCAACGAAAAGTTTACGCACAACGCCTTGTCATCAACAGCCAACGACCGTTTCTTGCCCTTGCAAAAAGAATAGATAAGTGGAAACGTTATTCAGCGATCAGAGGAGGTGCCACAATGCAATGGATTATCGTCTTCGCTCTCCTGCTCAGCCTGCTCTGTATCATCCTTGGCTGGCGCAAATCCACCCAGGGCAAGAGCAAGTCACGCCCAGCTTTGCAGCACTGCGCTGCCTGCGGTTGGACAACTGAGCAGGTCCAGTACTGCGAGTTTGAGCACAAGCGGATTCAGGTAATCGAGCCGCTCTGCTTCGAGTGCGCCATCGAGCGTGATGCCATTCCTGTAGGGACACTCTCTGCTATCGCGAGCTAACGTAGTGCGTCCCGCCCTCGGCGGAAACACAAAAGGGGGCCGCCGCTCGATCTGAGCGGCGGCCTCTTTCCTACATACGGAGCTATAGCTTTTTACTATATCTATAGCTTCTTAAAGGTGCAGGTCACTTTGCCAAACTGCAAAGAGTCACCATCTTTCAGCGCCGTGGCCTTGTCCGGTTCCAGACGCCTGCTGTTGATCCGCGTCAGATTAGTGCTGTTCAGGTCAGTCACAGTGCAGGCATCCCCGGCAAACTCAATCACAGCATGCACGCGCGAGACCGTATCAGCATTCGACATCTCCGCCAGGTCCACTTCGGGCTGTATGCCACCCATGTCACGATCATAGCGCCCAACCATCGCGTGATCACCCACCAGTTGTATTTGCTGGCCATCACTAAAGGTCAGGCTGCCCCAGGGCGCGCTTTTGTCGGCCTTTCCCTCAGGTTGCTGAGACTGCTGGGACTGGGCCGCCTGTAGCTGCTCCTGCGCTTCCTGAGTAGAAGGCACATAATAGGGTGTCTCCTTCTTAGCTGGAGTCGCGGGTATGGTTGGCGCCGACTGTGGAGACGCTTCTGGCTGTTCCCCTTTGGCAGCCTGCTGCAAATGCTGCTGCGACGCCTGGTTAGATGGTATATAATACTGCTTCTCCGCCTTTTCCGGCTGTGCAGGCTGCGCTTCCTTCTTTTCCTGAGAAGGCACATAAGTAACTTTCGGCTGCGGCATCACATCCGGCGTCTGTGTCTGGGGAGGCACATAAGCTGGCTCTGCAGGCTTGGCAGGCGGAGCCGACGGCGGTGTATAGAGCGGGGCCTCCGGCTTCGGCTGCACAGGTGGCTTTGCCTGCTGAGAAGGCACATAGACCGGCGTTGGTGGCTTCTGTGGCGGCGGTGTGTACACCGGAGTCGACGGATTCTGCGATGGCGGCGTATAGGTTGACGGCGCAGGCGCAGGTGGCGTATACGTCACTTTAGGAGCTGAAGGAGCCGCGGGCGTCGGGGCCGGTGGTGACATCACTGTATGGAAGGTCGATGAACCACAGCGCGGGCAAAACGAAGCGCCCGGCTTGATCTCCGAATTACACTTGCTGCAATACTGATGCGGCTGCGCCAGCGGGCGACCACAACCAGAACAGAAGGTGTCGCCTGGCTCGTAGGGAGTGTTGCAACTGGTACAACGCAATCCACCCGGCATTGGCATAGGGGCCGGAGCAGGCCTCGGTGGCGCAGATGGCGCGGGCGGTGTGTAATAAGGAGGCTGCTCTGGTGGCTGCTGCATCTGCGGCATCAGATTATAAGGTACAGGACCCACAGCAATACCCGGCTTCTGCTGGCGTACCAGCCCATCCACCATGTTCAACGCCTGGTTACCAAGGCTGGCCTGGCGCAGCGCTCCCACCCCGGCAGTCAGAGCCAGGGGCCAGAGGAAAGGCAAAGCGACCACACCAACCGCTCCAACAGCGGCCTTATCAATCCAGCGCTGCTGACCAATCGTCGCTACCACACCCCCTGTCGTGCGCTGCAAGTTGACTGAAAGAGCGGCTTGCATACCAATAATAGCCTCAAAATCGCCGCCCTTTTTGATCTGGACCATCATCTGGTCCTTATTCCCAATATCCTGAGCCTGGTAGCCCTGCGATATATATGCGTTTACCAGATCTTTAGCAAGACGCTCTATATCTATATCTTCTGAATTATAAAATCGAGCATCCATCCTGTTTTCCTCCGACGTATCTTTACGGCATTCTTGCTGAGTTCCTGTAAAAAGACTTGCTTTTGCTTCTATCTACGTGTGCGCATCGGTAAAGTTGGATGACTATTCTTCGCCCCGTTAGAGTATATCATAAACGGAGAGACCACCCCTTTTCCTCCCACACCACCTCTACCAGCCCTGCCGGCGGTAGATATCCAGCGTCTGCTGATCGCCCGGCACATAGCTGACCATCGAATAGCTATTAATGCCGGTAAAAACAGTCGTTGCGGTACGCAAGGTGATCAGTCCAAGACGGCTGTGCTGCACCTGGAACACAAAAGAGGGCGCCGGCTTGCTGCGAGGATAAACAATCGTCGAAATACGCTTGAACTCCGACAACTCACGCAGCGACCTCCATAACGCCTTGTACTCCGGCAAGTGAGTGATGGTACGCGTATTGTACATGAAATCGCTCACCAGGCGACGTGCCAGATGCTCCCAACCACGAAACCGCCTGCGCATAGCTGGATTGAATACCAGCCCCAACAAGTGCAATCGTTCACTCTTCTCCATCTCGGCCTCGGTTTCAAATAACTGAACCGCCGCCTCGTTCCATGCATGCAGATACCAGAGCCGATCCAGCGAGTGCGAAGGATACGATGTCTTCTGCACCAGCAGGTTGGCCAGATCCCCCAGATCAAGCAGTGTGCTCTCAAACAGGTCGATATCGATCAACTGCCCGGTCAGGTCCTGGTAGGCCTCATAGAGCTGCTGGCGCTCCTCGCGACGCAATTCCAGAGCACGCGCGATATTCTGCGCCACCTGCTGCGAAGGATGAGTACGCTGCCCGGTCTCCAGGTGATATACATAGGTACGCGAAAGACGGGTAGCCTGCGCCAGCTGACCCTGCGACATCCCGCGCTGCTGGCGGTAGTGCGCTACCAGGTGCGCGAAATTCGACGCTTCTCCTTTTAACATATAAGCCTCGATGCAACGGTATTTTTCGTTAGCTATTTGCTCATTATGGCGCAAAATTTGTTAGCTGGCAACATTTTCATCGCTCAATTCGGACCATATAATTGAATTAATGGGGAAGTTGTTGCGTTGAAAAGGTGACAGGGTGGTCACCTGGGTGTCGCTATCTGCGTTCACCCCCGTTATGGAGAGGAGCTATTGCCAATGTCAGACCAATCGCTCATCAACAACACTCAACCGTATGAAGAAGATGAGGAATTTCTCACTGCTCACCCCTGGGTTCGGCACTATGAAGAAGGCGTTCCCACCCACGTCGATATTCCAGATCGATCTCTTGCCTGGCTACTTGACCAGGCGGCCAGTCGCTACCCCGAGCATACCGCGCTGATCTACCACGGGACCAGAATCAACTATGCTCGCCTCTCCGAGCTAGCCAATCGCTTCGCCATCAAGCTGCGCCAGCTGGGCGTGCAAAAAGGCGACCGGGTAGCTGTCGCGCTGCCCAATATTCCCCAGTACCCCATCGCCTTTTATGGCGCTTTGCGTGCCGGCGCCATCATCGTTCCCACCAACCCGCTATATACCGAACGCGAGATGCAGCACCAGCTTGCAGACTCTGGCACCCGCATACTGGTTATGCTGGATATGTTCTATCCAACCGTACGCAACATTCGCAAGCAGACTGCCCTGGAGCACATTATTATCACGAGCCCGGCCGACTTCCTGCCACCAATCCTGCATACGCTCTATCCGCTCAGTCAGCGCGGAGCGAGCTTACCACAGCCCCCACTGACAAATAGCGAGCGACACGATGACCCCACACTCCACTCCATGCCGGCAATTCTAAAAGAGCGCAACGACGGAGCCACACAGCAAGGTCTGCCCGTCCAGGTAAGTGGCGATGACCTGGCGGTTCTGCAATACACAGGTGGCACTACCGGCCTCTCAAAGGGTGCCATGCTAACCCACCGCAATCTGCTCGCGAATACTATCCAGAATGCCAGCTGGGTCCCTAAAGGACGGCCAGGCAAGGAGATAGGGCTATGCGTGGCCCCCTTCTTCCATTCTTATGGATTGACCGTAGGCATGAATCTCTCTATCTACTTTGGCTCGACGATGATCCTCCTGCCACGCTTCAAAGCCAGAGATGTGGTGAATGCCATCAAACGCTACCACCCAACGATGTTTCCAGGCATACCCACCATGTATATCGCTATTATGCAGGCCGCCGGAAAACATGCCGATTATATGCGATCTATTCGCTATTGCATCAGCGGCGCATCCCCGCTTCCCGCTCAGGTGCAGTCCGACTTCGAGAAACTGTCCGGCGGCAAGCTGGTTGAAGGCTACGGCCTGAGCGAGGCCTCACCGGTCACACACTGCAATCCGCTAACAGATCAGTGTCGTAACGGCAGCATCGGCCTGCCCATCCCCGGCTTAGAAGCAGCTATTCTGGACCAGGAGACTGGCCAGCCACTGCCGCCCGGCGATATCGGCGAAATTGCAGTCAAGGGACCCAATATCATGAAGGGCTACTGGAACCGCGAAACAGAGACACAAAACATCTTCATCAACGGCTGGATGCGCACCGGCGATATCGGCAAAATGGACGAAGATGGCTATTTCTACGTTGTCGACCGCAGCAAGGATCTGATTCTTGCCAGTGGCTTTAATGTCTACCCACGCGAAGTCGAAGAAGTGCTCTTCATGCATCCCGCGGTCGCGGAAGCTGCGGTTGTTGGCGTGCCTCATACATATCGAGGCGAGACTGTAGGAGCTTTTGTGGTGCTCAAACCGGACTTTGAGCCTTCGGACGAGACACGTGAAAGCATCCTGCAATTCTGTAAAGAAAATTTGACTGCCTATAAGGTTCCTAAAGTGCTGGAGTTCCGTGATGACTTGCCCAAGACGCTGGTCGGCAAGGTTTTGCGCCGCGCTCTGCGAGAATCACAATCATCCACTTCAGAAATACAGGAGCCCTCACCAGCAAAAGGTCAAAATAAGGAGTAAAACAGCTCATGTCAACGACGATGAATCCCACCGAACAAGGCACCGCTTTCCTGACTACACCCGTCAGCGAGAGCGCCGGCAAAGTTTTTACGCTGGAGCAGCGCGATGAAGAACAGCGCTGGATCGAAGAGTCAAGCGCGACATTTGTCCAGCGTGAGGTGCTGCCACATCAGGAAGCTATTGAGCATCAGGAACCAGGTGTACTCTCCGACCTGGTTAAAAAGGCCGGCGAGCAAGGCCTGCTCTCCATTGAGGTGCCCGAAACCTATGGCGGCGCCGAACTGGGCCTGCTCACCAGCGCGCTCGTTGCCTCACGGCTCAATGAAGCCTCTTTCAGCGTGGCCTTCGGCGCGCATACTACGATTGGCACCCTACCCATTGTCTACTACGGTACCGAAGAGCAAAAACAGCGCTATTTGCCAAAACTAGCGAGCGGTGAGTGGATCGCTGCCTATGCCCTGACTGAACCTGGTGTCGGCTCCGACGCCATGAACCTTGGTACACGGGCCGAGCTTTCTGCGGATGGCAAGTACTACATCCTCAACGGCACCAAACAGTGGATCTCCAACGCTGGCTTCGCTGATCTGATGATCGCCTTCGCGCGCGTCGGCAACGAGCGCCCATCCGCCTTTATCGTGGAGGCCAGCTGGCCCGGCATCTCCACAGGCAACGAAGAGAATAAGATGGGCATCAAAGGCTCCTCCACACGCCAGGTTTACTTCGATAATGCCAGAGTACCGGTCGAGAATCTGCTGGGCGAGCTACATAAAGGCTATAAGATCGCTTTCAATATCCTCAATATCGGACGTCTGAAGTTGGGCGCCGGCACAGTGGGCGGCGCACGTACCGCGCTGGGCCTGGCCGCCACCTACAC
>JAFMRP010001350.1 GCA_017354095.1 Ktedonobacteraceae bacterium | reverse complement strand
TCCGTTATCATCCAAACTGCCACGATCGCCCGCAGCCGAGAAAATGCTCTGGCCTTGCGCGGCGGCAAGCATGAACAGGTTGTTCTCCTGCTGTGCCTCGCCGATGGTTGTGTCTGCCTCGCAGAGTCCCCAGCTAGTGCTGACAACGGGCACTGCATCATTCACGATCTGCGCCCACATCGCTAAGCTGCCTGGTGATGTGTTTGGCGCTTCGTATACACGCAGGTTGGCAAGGTTAGGAGCGGCGCTGAGGATCAGTTCCATGTCTAGCTCAACCTCGATGCTATTACCATCAAGTCCTGCGCCGGTATGCACTCCATCACTGACAGAAATGTTCGTAATGGGTGCGCGACTTTTGCCATAGCAGGAAGTGTAGGCGCTAATGTCGCTTGTCCGGTAGCCAGAGAACTCGACCAAGCCAACGATCTGTCCCTCACCATTCAGCCCGGCGCTATGCAAGGTATTGAGATTATAGGCGCTGGCGATCTGTGAAGAGGTATAGTAGTTGGCGTCGCTAAAGCTTCCCGGGCAGGTCACCGCATTTGCGTTTAGCTGCGCATTTGACTGTAATCCAGCTTGTTTCACAGGAGGGCGGCTCAGGTGCGTCGCGTTATCCAGGCCGGTGATGCTCTGGACGAGGGGAGCGAGGGTGGAGGGCAAGACGGGATCGGTGGCCGGGGCGTAGAAGGTCTGGCCGCTGGTGGAGCGGTAGTTGTTGATCTGCAGCTTGAAGGCGTTCTGCGCCTGCCCGACCGTACCCTGGAAGGTGACGACGATATGGTGTTTAAAGGTCTGTTTAGTGGTGAAGCCGTATTGCTGCATGAAGGCGATCACCGCCTGTTCGCTGGTGGGCAGCGGAGCATAGGCTTGAATGAGTTGAGCCGCGGTCATGCTGCGCTTGAGCCCTTTTTTGGCCTGGCTGGTGGTTTTGATGTAGTTGGCCAGTCCATCCTGGTTGCGCATGCGCAGACCTACCACCACAGAGATGGGAGTATTGGGATCGGTGGCACCCTGGACCTGGCTCTGTTTGATCAGGGGCGAGACCTGGCCCGGGAGCTGGGTGACGGTGTCGGCCTTTGCTCCGGTAAAGATATTGAGCGGGGAGAAGTAGACCGCGATCATAATGAGCATCAGCGCGATCGAGAGCAAGGGAAAGAGAACGCGAGGTTTTTTGAACGAGAAACGAAGCTTCCCGAGCGTCCGCATCGGGAGTGATGATGATTCGTCCATATAGTTTTTTCCCTCAATACATGAATATTGGACATACAGTAGATGCATATATGCCGATACAGAAGACAGCTTTGTTTCTATCGAAGGATAGGACATGCAGATAAAAAATAAAGAAAACTATCTGGCACCTGGTATCTTGAAGCTGCTTTCTGTTTCTGCAAAGTCAGAACGTGTATGTATTATACCTATAAATGCGGAGCTTTATAGTAATCTCAGCCTGTAATAGTACTGTTGTGCTAGAAACATCTCTAAATTGGGGATGTGCTGTTGGAGACGCTGTTACCTGTAGGGGGAATATTGGGGTGAATGGTGGGTTCCTGAGGAGATGGTGTGGGCGAAGAGGATTAATTATGAGAGCGCGTCCAATTGCTCCAGAGGGGCCAGATACGATGTACAGGAACATCATATCTGGCAAGAGGCGTGTGAGAAGCATGGTAGTCAGAGATTGAAAGAGACAGGCTGGCCCGGAGGCAGGAAGCGCAACCGCTTCTCCAATCCGGCCGCTGTGAATGCTTGCTCGATCTCGTCGCGGCCTTCAGTGAGGTGCGTCCAGCCTTCGTAGTGAATGGGAACGATGGTGGTTGTACCAAGCAACTTCGCGAACTGTGCTCCCTCAACACCGGTGAGTGTGAGGTGGTCCGGGCCGAACCTCGGAGCGTGGGCAGCACCGAGATGGAGCAGCGCCACCCCAACCTGGTAACGCCGGGCGATTTCTTCCAGGCCCTCGTATAGAACTGTGTCTCCCGAGATGTAGAGGGAGCCCTGGTGTTGTCCTTCCCATTCTAGCATCCATCCATTGACGTGGCCGGTCGCTTCTTTTATCTCTTCCGAGCCGTGACGCGCTGGCGTGGCCGTCA
>JAFMRP010000313.1 GCA_017354095.1 Ktedonobacteraceae bacterium | reverse complement strand
AGCCCTATGTTTTCGGAGGTGGCACCTTCGGTGACGAGCTGCTGCAGTATGCTAACGCAACCAACATTTTCCATGACAATACCAGCAACGGCGGCTATCCCCAGGTGACAGACGAAGCGATCATCAGCGCCAACCCGCAATTTGTAATCCTGACGGAAGATCCGCAGTATGGAGGCAAGCCTGACGGGGTCTATAAACGTCCCAACTGGGGTGGGATCGAGGCGGTTAAATCGCATCATGTCTACCATCTGGATACAGATATTACGCAGCGTCCTGGGCCGCGTCTGGTGCAGGGTCTGCGCTGCGTGGCTCAGATAGTGCATCCTGAGAAGTTTTCGGGCGCGCTGCCTGATTATTGCCAGGCGACGGTCTGAGACTAGTGGTGTCGTGCGGTCTGAGCTGAGCCAGTGTGAGGGAGGAAAGCTATGAGGGATGAGCGGCGTAGTATTGAAGAATTGAGCGAGGAGAGGCGGGCACAGCAGCGCCAGGAGCTTGCTGATAAGCGGGCACACCGGCAGAAGGGGCGGCATGGTCTGGTGATCGTGAACACGGGCAATGGGAAAGGGAAAACCAGCGCCGCTCTGGGCATGTTGATGCGCTCGTGGGGTCAGGGGATGCGCGCCGTGATGTTGCAATTTCTGAAGGCGCAAACTGGCAACTGGGGTGAGATCAAGGCCGCGCGACGCATGGGCGTAGAGATTATACCGCTGGGCGATGGCTTTACCTGGGAGAGCGAGAACCTGGAGCATGATCGCGCGCTGGCCCACCAGTGCTGGCGGCTCTGCCGCGAGAAGATCGAGAGCGGGCAGTACGATGTCGTGATCATGGACGAGATTACCTATCCGCTGCAGTATGGCTGGCTCGACCTGGAAGAGGTGCTGGCTGTGCTGCGCGCCCGGCGGCTGGAGATGCATGTGATCCTGACCGGGCGCGATGCTCCCGAAGGGCTGATCGAGTGCGCTGACCTGGTGACCGAGATGCGAGAAATCAAGCATCCCTTTGAGCGGGGTATTATGGCGCAGAAAGGGATTGAGTTTTGAGAAGCGAGGGGGTTTTTCTATGCAATTCTTAACCGAGCTCCTGGCCTCGATTAAGGGGTTGGACAGCGCGACCTGCGAGCAGGCCTGGGCACGACAGGCGCAGTTGACCAAGCCAGCTGGAAGTCTGGGGCAACTGGAGGCCATCGCGATCCAGATGGCGGGCATTGCCTCTGACGCGCTGCCGGAGATTGCACGCAAGGCGGTAGTGGTGATGGCCGCCGATCATGGGGTCACGGCGGAGGGCGTCAGTGCCTATCCAGCGGCGGTTACGCCACAGATGGTGCAGAACTTCCTGCGCGGCGGAGCGGCGATCAATGCGCTGGCCAGGCAGGCTGATGCTGAAGTGGTGGTGGTTGATATCGGTGTGGCCGCTGATATCGAGCATCCGCGGCTGATCTCGCGCAAGGTGGCTTATGGCACGGCAAATATGGCAAAAGGGGCGTCGATGACGCGAGAGCAGGTGCTGGCCGCGATACAGGTTGGCGTTGAAGTAGTGGACGAGCTGGCCCAGCGCGGCGTTGATCTGCTGGCGACGGGCGAGATGGGGATTGGCAACACGAGCGCGGCCAGCGCTATTACCGCCGTACTGCTCGATCTGCCGGTGGAAAAGGTGACCGGGCGCGGGACTGGCATTGATGATGAGCAGCTGGCGCATAAGGTGGCAATAATCGAGCGAGCCATCGCGCTTAACCAGCCGAAGGTGGGCGATGCGCTGGATGCGCTGGTGAAGGTGGGCGGGCTGGAGATCGCGGGACTGGCGGGTGTGGTGCTGGCGGCGGCGGCGCGGCGCATTCCGGTGGTGCTGGATGGTTTTATTTCGAGCGCGGCGGGACTTGTGGCGTATATGCTCTGTCCGGTGGTGCGTGACTATCTTT
Source organism: Ktedonobacteraceae bacterium (assembly GCA_017354095.1). Taxonomy (GTDB): domain Bacteria; phylum Chloroflexota; class Ktedonobacteria; order Ktedonobacterales; family Ktedonobacteraceae; genus Bu33. The sequence goes on along the minus strand of JAFMRP010000313.1, from coordinate 4,237 downwards.
TCGCGGGGCATATTTCGGTTGAGAAGGGGCATCGCTTTATTCTGGAGCGGATTGGATTGCGTCCGCTGCTCGATCTGGGCCTGCGCCTGGGCGAGGGGACCGGGGCGGCGCTGGCGATGCAGGTGATTGAGGCCGCGCTGCGTGCTCATCGTGAGATGGCGACCTTCGCCGAGGCGGGGGTGAGCGAGAAGGAGTGAGGTGCGCTGAGGATGTTGTGTTTTTTGGAAAACTCGTGCAAAAATGCTACACAATGCGACACAGCCGCCTCCCAGGCCGATTCAGAAGCTACACAATGCGACACAAATCCTACACAGATCCTACACATGCGACACAGCTGCTTCTGGAGCGGCTTCATGGGCATTTTGTATTGATGGTTCTGGATGGTCATTGAGTGGCGTGTATTGACATAGATATATGCATATGCGGTAGTGAAAAGATGAAGTTTCAAAACATAATGGGAGGATAGGGGGCGTTGGAGGAAGGGGGGAGACGAGGGCAGGGTTGTAGGCGGCGATAGCGGATTTTTACCCGCGTTGTGATATACTAACCATTGTTTCCTACGCGACCCCACTCCTGATCTGGAAAGGATTTTTATAGATGAGCGATCAACAGAGCTTACCGCCAAACTATTTCTATCACCGCCTGCCCAATGGAATTGAGATGGTTGGCCAGTATATGCCCAGCCTCAGTTCCATCTCCTTCGGCTTTCAGCTTGATGCTGCCGTAGTCCACGAACCCGAAGATAGGCCAGGGCTGGCGCACATTTTCGAATATATGCTCTTCCAGGGTACGAAACGCAAAGATGCTCGTGCCCTTAATGAAGCGTTCGAATCGCTGGGCGCGCGCAAGGGCTCCAGTACTGGCCTGGAAACCTCACTTGTCTGGGCCCAGATCGTCCATAATAAGTTTGACGATACACTCGCCCTGCTCCAGGAAGTGCTCCTGCAGCCCACCTTCCCTCGCGACGAGTTAGAGCAGATACGCAACCTGGTCCTGCAGGAGATCCGCCGCCGCGACGATGAGCCCATGAGCCGCATTTTTGAACTGGTACGTTCCGAGTTCTATCGTGGCTCTCCGCTGGGCCGGCTTATGCTCGGAACAAATGACAGCGTGCGTGCCCTGCAGAAGCGTGACCTCTCCGATTTCTGGAGCACCCTCTACCGTCCTGATAATGTGCTCTTTGCTATTGCGGGCAAGTTCGACTGGGACCATGTCGTAGAAAAGATGCAGGCCCTGTTCGGCGGTTGGGAGGGCCAGGCTCCCGGACACGCTCTATCACCGGCTGCCCCGGCCTCCAGTGTCAATCTCGAACACCAGGAAGGCAAGCAGGAGCACCTGGCCTTGATGTGCCCTTTCCCCAACTATACTGATCCTGACTATTATGCTGCTATGGTGCTGGGCGAAGTGCTCGGCGGCAATATGGCCTCGCGCCTCTTCGTCGAGGTGCGGGAGAAGCGCGGCCTCGTTTATGGCGTTTCCGCGGGCCTGGCCGGTAACAGGCAGAATGGCTCGCTGCGCATCTACGCCGGCACTACGCCTGAACAGGGCAAGGAATGCTTGCAAGTCATCGTGAACGAACTGCGCAAACTGGAGCGGGAGGGTATTACCGCCGATGAACTGGACCGCGCCAAAGTGCAGCTAAAAAGTGAGCACGTTATGCGCGGCGAGGGTTCGGGATCGCGCATGGGAGCCATTGCTCGCTCCTGGTGGTACGAGCGCAAAATCAAGACCATCCAGGAAGTCAAAGAGTCCATCGACGCGGTAACGCAAGAGCAGGTGCTCAACGTGCTGCATCGCTTCTCGCCCCTCAATCCGCTCGTCGTTGCCGCCATTGGCCCACTCACGCGAGAAGAGCTGGTTGGCGACACGCTGTAAGCTATAAGGCCATATGCAATGCCTGTCGCGCCACGCGTGGCGCGACAGCTACCCGCTGTAACTGATGCGATAAATCTCTCCCGCTTTATCATCGCTGAGATAGAGCGCTCCATCTGGTCCGACGGCCAGCCCGACGGGCCGGCCCGACGCATCGCCATTGCTCTGCAGCCAGCCGGTCGCGAAGTCCTGAACGGGGCCACTGACCTGCCCCTGCTCGTTCAGGGGCACAAAGACAACCTTATAGCCTGTAGGAGTGTTGCGGTTCCACGAACCGTGAAAGGCAACATACAGACCGCGATATTGCTGTGGAAATTGAGATGCGTTATAGAAAGCCAGACCCAGGGGAGCCGAATGAGCCTGCATCTTCACCAGGGGCGCGATAACGCCTTTGCATCCATCTGAGCCACCAAATTGGGGATCAACAATGGTGCCTGCATGGCACCTCGGCCATCCGTAATCGCCTCCATCCCGCAGTTCGTAGACCGTCTCTGGAGGCGTATCGTCACCCATCAAGTCACGCCCATTGTTTGTCACCCATATCTGTTTATTCCAGGGATTAATCGCCATGCCAACCGCGTTCCGCAGCCCTTTTGCATATAGCCGTCCTCCGCTGCCATCAATGTGATAGACCTGCACAGAAGCGCGGCGCTGATCCTGCTCATTGCATACATTACAGCTCGACCCGATCGAGATGTACAGGTTTCCATCTGGCCCGATCAGTACTGTACGTGTGACATGATTGCCGGTAGTTGGCAGATCGGGAACGATCACCTGCTTGTTGGTCGCCTTTAGATCTGCATCGAGCGTGAAGCGGCTCACCTGTGAAGCCTCTCCAACATAGAGCGCTCCCTGGTAAAAGTCCAGGCTGGTGGGATCGTTCAATCCGCTTGCCACCACTACTTTCTGCGCAGCCTTCCCGGTGTGCTGCGGATCGGGAAGCGCGATAATGCTGCCGGTGGAGCGCTCGGCCACGAAGAGCGTACCCTGTGGGCTAAAGGCAATCATGCGCGGGGCCGACAGCCCCGAGTAGAATATCTCGGAATGAAAGCCCTGAGGCAGTTTGGGCGATATGGTCCCTGCCGTTCCCGATGGTAGATGCGAACCGGTAAATAACGCATAGAGCGTCGTCCGCTGGCTGTAGAGCAGCCCGGCTATAACCAGTAACATCGCCAGAAGATCCAGCAGTATCATGCTCCATCGCCTTTTCCGTCGCCCCTGTGTCGTCCCAGATGCGCTCTGTCCAGTCTTATCCATAAACTGCTCTCCCGAAAATCTGTAAGTGAGAGGATCAGTCAGGCAACTCATACTTGCTCCTGATTAAGAATATTATAGCGCAAAAGGCGCTGGAGTATCTCTGCCATTGTAGTGGGTGTGAAATCTGAGGTGTAAATATCTTCGGCGACAGAGATCTCACTTTTTGAACCTGCCTGCATTCTCTACGTATGTTTAGATGGGTTGAGTTTTTATCTGCTTTAGAGAAGGGAATAATTGTGTATCAATATGCAAGCAGTTGTAAATAAGAAACTGGAGCGTCAGAAATTGCTGGAGCGCCAGATCCAACGCCTGGAGAGGCGTCTTGAAAGGTTGACTGAGCGCTACCGGCGTATCTGGCTACAGCAATTCATGGTTTTTGGTGGTAGTATCTTTGTATCTTCTATAGCCTTTGGCATTTCTGTGCTATTGGGTCTGGCATGCTTCCTGGCTGGTGTTGGTCTCTTTATTTATGGTTGGCGCACCGCAGGAGCACTGCGAAAAAGTGGTGAGCAACATGAAGGTATGCTGCGTGTGAAAAAAACGCACATTGCTCGTATGAATCTCGATTGGGAGAACATCCCGCCTGTCGAGGATACGCGCGAAAAGGATCATCCCTTCGAAAATGATCTCCAGATCAGCGGTCCTGGCTCATTGTACCAGTTGATCAGCACCTGCTATTCCGATGAAGGACGTGCCCGGCTGCGTCAATGGCTGCTCAATCGCGTTCCTGATCTTGAGGCAATCCGCACCCGTCAGGGGATTGTACGCGATTTGATAGGGCTGGTGAGTTTTCGTGACAAACTACAGCTGCATTCCCGGCGCGTGATCTTAGATATTAACCAGCAAGCTGATGCGGAAACGCTGCTGCTCTGGTTAGATCTACCAGTGGCGAACCGGCCTCCGCTGCCCTTGCTGGTCATCTCCTATCTTCTCTCCGCCGTACTGATTGGCCTGTTCATCCTATTGCTATACGGGCAGGTATCGTTGATCTATGTTCTGGGGGCTCTGGGCGTTTCGTTTCTCTGGTCCATTCCCATGACTCGCTATTCTAATCGCCTGTTCACTGATGTTTCCGTAATGCATGAAATTTTTAAGCAATTGCACGCTG
>JAFMRP010001349.1 GCA_017354095.1 Ktedonobacteraceae bacterium | reverse complement strand
TCTCAGCCGCCCCTTGCCCCTACAGATACGAGGCGTTCGTTCCCGAGCGCACTTCGTGTTCCTGACTAATAAATAAGCAGGGCAAGTATAGCATATGGGCCATAAAGAGCGTTTCGTCGCCTGCAAAATTATCCGATGTTACCAGTACACCATGACAGGCGTGTTTCAAGGAGATATAGCGATTAAGCACTGCTTTTTACTAGGGAGGAAAAAGAGCATGAGTACCATGGCAAGAACGCAAATGGGACAGAATTACTGGTGGACATTGCTGGTTCGAGGCATTGTCGCCATACTGTTCGGGCTGGCAGCTCTTTTCTGGCCTCGCCTGGCCCTGCTTGTACTGGTCGCGCTTTTCGGAGCCTTCGCGTTGATCAATGGCATCTCGGCCCTGGTAATGGCCATACAGGAGCGCAGGACGCTGCCGAACTGGTGGATACTGCTGGTCGAGGGTGTCGTGGGCATTCTGGCCGGCCTGATAACGTTCTTCTGGCCCGGCATTACCGCATTGGCGTTGCTCTACCTGATTGCTATCTGGGCGATCTTCATTGGCATCCTGGAGGTCGCGGCGGCCTTCGCATTTGGGCGTGATATTACCGGAGAGTGGGCACTGGGGATCGCGGGAATCCTGGCAATCCTGCTGGGTATTCTGTTAATCCTGCAGCCTCCTGCCACGGGGCTTTTCGCGATGATTCGGGTTATCGCGCTCTTCGCATTGCTCTATGGAATCATGATGGTGATACGCGCCTTCCAGGTACGTGATCGGGCACCGGTTCCGGCCACTTCGACCACGCCGAATATGCCGGGCAGGACGTATAACAGAGACCAGCCCGTTTAGTGGGATATATGAAACGTCAAAGGGTAGGACCAGCGTGTTTCTTATGAATTTTCAGAAAATAGCGAGGAATCTGGATGTTGGGACGAGGATGCAGGCAAAGGCAGGTTGGCAGGGTTCGATGGGGGACCTACGGGTTCCCGCTGAAGCGGGTGGCTGCACTGAGGTCAGTTGGGTCAGCAGGGGATAGAATCAGCCTACGAGTTTCCATGCGTTGCTTGTATACTGCGATAAATTTGGAAAGTGCATAAGAAATACGCTGATTGACCCGGACGAGCATAAATGCCTCAACGTGACGATCAGAGCCACCCGAATTGCTGAAGCCGGGCCTTGATATTGTTAAGTTGCTCGTCCAGATATATCTTTACTTGCTCATGTCCCTGGTGAAGAACGCGCCTATCAAGATCAACCGGTATGCCCCAGATATCCCAGACAAGAGTCAGATAGGGTGCTGCTTCAAGGTCGGCTGATCGAAGTGGGCGCACTTCTTGATAGCCCTGTTGAAACGCATTCCACTTTTCCTGATGCTCCTGCCCATGAAAAGCCCATCCTTGCAGATCGGCAGCACGCCAGCCAGGGCCTTCTTCAAAATCGTAAAGGACGATTTGCCCATCGGCTGTTACGTGCAGATTATCGAGCGTTGCATCAGCGTGGATTGGCCCCCAATCAAGGCCCTGTGCTTCTAATCTGCTCAGCCCTACCTTAATCATGTCGATCACGCTTCGAAGAAAATCTCTCTGATCCTGGCTGCTGAGTAACGGGATAAGAGGACATACTTCTCATCGCCAGAGGAAATTTCGTATACGTCGTTAGTGTACGATCTGAGCAATCGGCTGCTCAGTGTATTCGTGAAGTGACGGTTTGAGAGCAACCATGCATTTACTAACTCAGTGGGAATGCCTGTCATTGTATCTGCCTTACATCTAGTATGATCTCGCGGGACCTCTTTGAGATAAGGGAGGCAGAGAGCACGAAGGGCAACCTCAAGGGCCCCTCCCAACCTCTCCCAACCCCTTGCCCCTACAGACCCGGAGCGCTTTCCCGAGCAGGTCTTGCGGCTTTGCACTAAGTACAAGACAGCATTTTTGACGCGCCGGCAATAGCGGCGGCCTGTGCGTTGGGGTGAACGTCCCGGAGTCCCGAACAGGTTACGAAGTCATTGAACAGGGAGAGGCATTTTTGTTATGCTAAGGGAGGAGAGCGCTGCTGAAAGAAAAGGATATTGAGAAACATGCAAGAATGCGCGATAGTTGAC
>JAFMRP010001348.1 GCA_017354095.1 Ktedonobacteraceae bacterium | reverse complement strand
CATGTGCTGCGTGTTGAGTTGTCCGATGGGTTGTTGCCTCGAATTCGATCCTGCTATCAGGAATTGGACCAACCTCAAAGCGCGATTTCGTATCTGTCTCCCACCGAAAAATTTCTGCTACAAGATCTGATCAGATCGCTCTCGGTCGAGGAATACCGTATCACGCTAACCGACGTCAAACAATTGCTGGCAGCACGTAAGTATTATGAAGCTCTGGCCGCCTTGCTCTGTCTGAGGGAGCAGCGTGTGCAGATATTGTGGGCGAAGGATGTTGGTCATTTGCGCACGCTGGGACTTCACGCCATTAATCCACAAGAGCAGATGGATATTTTTATTGGTACAGACGAAGGTGAAGTCAAAATGCTCGACCAGGAGGGGAATGTACGCTGGTCGCGCCAATTTGCGGAACGAGCCAACACGATCCACATAGCGGATATGGATCAGGATGGAGACCCCGAGGTTATAGCCGGCTGCCGGGATGGCCATGTGCATGTGCTGGACAGCAAAGGCCAAAGCATTCTCTGGCAGGCCCGCTTTGATAGCTGGATTGAGAGTGTCTGGGCCACGCACGCACAGGGCAGCGACTCACCTGAGATGATCGTCTGCTCAACGGACCACAAAATTAACATCTACGGTAGCAGTTTCTCGCAAGTTGTTGAGCCGATCGAGACGCCGCAAACCAACCAGATCATTCGCACGTATGATCTGGATGGAGATGGCGAGCAGGAGATCATCGCGGGAGCAGCAGACGATTCCCTTTATGTTTACAGGCGTCACGGTGAAGCGATCTGGTCTTTCCCATTTAAAGATCGCATCAAGTCTTTTTATATCCAGGATATAGACCATGATGGCCATATCGAGATTATAGTTGCCTCAGAAGACCGCAACCTGTATGTGCTGGACTACACGGGCCGAAATCTCAAATGGCGCTATTACACGCCGCATCGCGTACTGGATGTGGATGCTGTAGACGCTGATGGGGATGGGCAGGTGGAAATTTTTGCGGGTGTTGCCGATGGTGTACTCTATGTCTTCAACACCAACGGGGATATTCTCTGGCAGTTTCGCGCCAATGACCGAATTCGCATCGTGCGCGTCGCTGACGTGAATGGGGATGGTAAGATGGAGATCCTGGTTGGCTCTGAAGATCGGCTCTATATGTTGCAGTTGCTTGATAGACAGCAACTCGACACCCAGATCGACCTGTGCTGGCATGCCTTGCTTGAACACCAGCCATTTGAAGAAGTCATGCAAACCCTGGTCAGGCATCGGGATGCTTTTCTGCGCGCTTTTGCGCTGCGCCAGCTTGCAGTGCAGCCACAGCGCCTCAAGAGAGAGATGGCTACAGCGCTCATGTTGCTCGCGGATGATGCTATCGAAGTCAAGCTGGCATTTGCCAGCGAGATTACGGCCCTGGAACAGGCCTCGCGTTCCCATATTCGCCAGGTGCTTGAATCTCTCTCAACCGATACCCAGAGAGATGTACGCCTGGCGTTTATCGACAATCTGCCAGCACTCTGTATTGCGGACCCGCAACTGGGCTTTGAATATCTGGATCGGTTCACGCGCAACGTGAACCGGTGGATTCGCCGGATGGTCGTACGCAAGCTGGATCAACTGGTCGAATATTTTCCCGATCAGGTCTTTGATCTGCTATTGAATACCATCCAGGATCAAAGTGACTGGATTCGCCAGGAATCGGCGCGCGTTCTGGCTCATTACTTTGATGTCCATAGTGACGACCTGCTGAGAGGCTTGCGCCTGCTACTCTGCAAAGAGCTGAGGCCCAATCTGTTCCAGATTATGATTAGTAGCTCCACCAGTGCCAGAGTGAAGAATATCATAGGTGTTTTTCTCAACCTGCTGCGAGAGGTAACGAAAACGACGGTGGTGGAGCGGATGACCAGCACGATTGATGCGCTGCAGGTGGCGCGTACGCTGGAAACGGGTGAGCTTCACTACAAGCTGTATCACGAGCTCACCCAATTGCACCGGTGGCGCGCTATTGACCAGGTAGCGCAGTACCGCTGTATGTTAGACAGTAAGCAGCTAGAGGGTCTTGAGGAAAGGAAAGAGCTGCATTTTGA
>JAFMRP010001347.1 GCA_017354095.1 Ktedonobacteraceae bacterium | reverse complement strand
AAACGTCTGGCAGGCGCTGACCGATCCGGCGCATCTGCGCGAGTGGGCGCCCTTTGAAGCCGATGGGAGCCTGGGGACGGTTGGAACCACGGTGAAGCTCACCACGGTGGGAGCGCCCACGCCGCAGGTTTCCGAAACCAGAGTGACGCGAGCCGACGCGCCCTCGGTGCTTGAGTACAACTGGGGAGGCACCGATATCCGATGGGAGCTCGAAGCCACCAGTCTGGGCACGCGCCTGACGCTGTGGCACAACATCGATCGCCGCTTCATCTCCATGGGTGCTGCTGGATGGCACATATGTTTCGATGTTCTGGATCACCTGCTCAGCGGAACGCCTATTGGCCGCATTGTTGGTGGTGAGACGATGAAGTTCGGCTGGCAACGGCTCAACGCGGAGTACGCCCGGCAATTTGGTATCAAAGTTCCGAGCGGGCCACCTGATGTCGCCCAATCCTGAGGCTGCCTGCAGTGGAAGCCTGGTGAAACAATAAAGAAGTGCGGCCAATGCTCCAGGCTTGGAGCGACGTGGGTCTGGGCTACCTGGCGCTGGGCCAGCTCGTTGTTTCAGTCCTCAACCCGCGTTCCGATGGTCTTTGGACTCGGATGAATAGTGACGATCTTCAATATCTCCGAGCCCGCCTGTCTGAACTTGTGAGGTACGTTGGCTGGCCCGATCAGGATGTTTCCAGCAGTGGCTTCTATCGTGCTCTCACCCACTGTAAAGGTGGCCTGGCCCTCCAAGATGATAAAGATCTCATCATAGGGATGGAAGTGGAGCCTGGGGCCTTCATCAGGAGGGAGCTGCATCCAGAAAAACGAAATGGGAATGCCTTCATAGTTCTTTCCTTGAAACAGATAGCCATGCTCAAGCTGTTCTTTAACAATGATGGTTGCCATGGGTTTCCTTTCTTCTTTACATGTTATACTTCTTACCCATATTTTTCTCTTAACAGCTGTTGTTGAGTGCGCATCCGATATGCTGATGCACGGGGGACACCTTTCAGTCTAGCAACCGGAGATGACAGAAGCGTGAATTTTTTCCGTACTTTTGTCATCCATCTGTCATATTACATTCGATTGCCAAGGGATCAAACCCGTTCGGGTCTTGTTCCTTATCCTGGAGCGTTTTTCAATGCCCTGACGCGGCTGGGTCATCCAAAATGGTGTATATGCTTGGAGATAATATCGAGGCTGATGTGCTGGGTGCCGAAGCGGTTGGTATTCCGGCGATTCTCGTGCTTGGTTCGTTGACATCTAGCATAGCATCTTTTGATGAGCAGAGAGTGAACGCCGGAACAGGCAACTGCTCGCTTTTGTGAAGGGAGCGAGCAGCATTGTGAATGATTAGGAACTGACCGAAACGCCCAACTTCATTCCTGCTTCGTAATGACCAGGGAGGTAGCAGGCGAATTCAGGATGGGAGGAAGCTGCAGACGATGGGAACGTGTAGTCCAGTGTTTTCGTTTCCCCTGGGTTGAGGTTCTCAATCGACGCCAGTGCCATCTTGTCCATGTCTCCCATAGGCATACCACCCATCATACTACCCTCGGACTTGGGCATGATCATTAATTCATGTGCTGTTTTGCCCTTGTTCGTGACCACGAAATGGTAGGTCGTCCCAGGCGTGAAGGTGGTGACAGAGGCATCAATTTTGAAGTCTGTTTCTGTCACCTGAACTGTGGTGGGAGTCCCTGCAGGGGTATTTCCTGTCGTTGTACCACATGCCGCAAGGGCAAGGAGTAATGAGAAGGTACTCACCACCAAGAACCATCGCTGTTTCATGCTTGCTCTCCTTTTCATCTTATCAGATCCGTCATGATGGCCCACCGCCCGATGAGCCATCTGATGATGTCCATTGACAAGCCTGGTGAATATATCATCGTCAATGTAAGAGTCTGTCTGTTCTCCTCAGCAAGAGATAAGGGTTATTCCCATACCCCCTGGGTAGGGGTTTTAATATTAGTATAGCACGGATTCTCCAAAGAGACAAATAAGCAGGTGAATCGTCTCCACTTGCTGGCTCAACTCGCTGCTGGCAGCCTGCGATGGGCAGGTCAGCGGGGAAGCTTAGCCCGGCACTCAGTGGAG
>JAFMRP010001346.1 GCA_017354095.1 Ktedonobacteraceae bacterium | reverse complement strand
TGATGGCGGTCCCCTCGATAGCGATCAATCTGTTCAGCTCACAGGCGGGGATGTTTACAGGGCTGTTCCAATATAACGCGGAGATAGTGCCGGTATTGATCTTCGCGACGATTGAGGCGGTGGTGCTCATACTCTGGCTGGTGCAGGTGGGATTGAAGCGCTTACGCAGGTCCGTGACGGCTGGTGAGGCAGTGAGTGATGAGGGGAGGACCGTTCCCTCATCGTGGCGTCCGGGGCGTGTGGTACATGTGGGTTTGCTCTCATTGCTGGTAGTTTTTACGATTGCTTATGCGCTGCGTGTGGATTATACATTCCACGGGACCATGCCCTTCTCGATTGGTTTCACGTGGCCGAGCGCCTCCCCGCATAGTGCTTATGCGCAGCATTTTGTGGATATGGTGCCCGCTGGTGTTTCTGTGTCGGCTCAAACGAAGCTGGTGCCGCATCTGAGCCAGCGGGAGAACGTCTATATGTTCCCATATGAAGACAGGCAGGCCGACTATATCCTGCTGGATGTCAACGGTGATTTCTATCCCTATATCAACTCGTCTGATTATGTGAGAGAGGCCAAATCGGTTTTGATGAGTGGGCAGTATGGGGTGGCCGCGGCCCAGGATGGTTATCTGCTGTTGAAACGTGGGCTGCCCCCGCCCTCGGTTTCCTCGATTCTGCCTGGATCGTCCAATGTAACGGACCCCTTGTTGTCCCTGCCGAATTTGCCGGAGAGTTTCTGTGCGGATAAGTATGTCGCGCCGTCCCGTGCCGATCATCCTATCTCGGCGACGTTTCAGGCCACGCAGGGAGCTATTGACCTGGTGGGTTTTGCGACGAACGCCGCCACTGCTCCGCACACCTTTAGTCGCAGTGGTGGGTATATGAGTGTGACGACGTACTGGCGAATCAGCGAGCCTATAGCGGAGCCGATGCAGATTGTATTCCTGCTCGAGGATGGTGGTGGGAAAGAGTATTTTGCCAGTGCAGATATGCCATCGCTGCTCTGGTGCCCGATGAACACCTGGAAGGCGGGAGCGGTGGTGCAGGTAACGAGCAATGTATTTAATCTGCAAAAGAGTGGAGTTCCAAATGGGCTAGCACATATGTCTGTAGCCCTTTTACCTCTCGCGCAGTATTCGAGTACAATAATGGATATGCACGCTCGGCTACCCATACGTGGGATAACTGATCCGAGCATTGCGACATTCAGCCAGAGGAACAATGCGCTGCCACTGATGCAATTGAATATTGTGAAATGAGCGCCGAGCACAACAGGCAGTGAATGAAATGAGGATGGAGTAATGGGTATTTATCTGGGTCAGCTCCCACCCGCCGAGATTGCACGTTTGAAGGCAGAGTTAGCCGAGACGTTGATCGCCAATTTCTGTTATCCGCGTTATTTTGACCAGCGGACAGACAATTTGCGGACGCGTCCGGTAGATAGAGCCAAGAGACAGGAAGTCTGGTTATATCTCAGCTCTTTCGATTTCACTGCGTGGGGTCGTGTAGACCTGATGACGGTTGAGTTCCAGCATTGTATCGAGCGTTTGTTGATTCAGTTTGTGCAGCGCAATCGTAGTTTTTTTGGTGCTCAGGGCAGGCGCAGGATGCTGGATGTGCGGATGCTCATTGGGGGTGTGGCGGTCGAGGTTGTGCAGGGTCTACGGGGTCATCTCGCGGGTCAGAAGCAGGGATTTGGCAATCCTAAGGAGGTTGTGAGCTGGGGAGCGGCTCCGGCTGACGGGCGCTCTGACCTGACGTGGGAACAGATTTCGGCCGCGACGATGCTGCTGCAGCAGCAATTGCAGGAGTGGCGAGGTGAGGTGAAACCTGGTGGGCGGGCGACGCAGCAGGGAAGTGGTCAGATGCCAGCGCGGCGCAGGCGTTCGCAGCCTCTGGGTAGCCCTTCTGGAAGTCTTGAGCATGATGTCGCGCAGCCGGTGTCGTCGGGTGCGATGCGCGCCACGGTGCCATCGTCGCCGGGAACGCGAGCGGTACCGCCGCCTTCTACCCCAACCGCGGTGCCGTCTTCGCCTGCTGCTACACCGGTCCAGGCAAGGATGGTGCGGGAATCGCGGGACCCGGCAGATCAAC
>JAFMRP010001345.1 GCA_017354095.1 Ktedonobacteraceae bacterium | reverse complement strand
GATACCAGCCGCTTTCGCGGCGCGCGTGAGCTCTAGCAACTGTGCATCGATCTCTAATCCATGGACTAGCTGTAGAAAGCGTCTCCCCAGCGCCGCGCTGGCGAGCCGGCTTTCACGTGCGGTTCTCCAGGCGCTCAACTGCGCGTTCAGGTCCAGCCACTTTGCGGTAAGAACCTCGGGCGAGTCGATCTGCTCCGCCAGGCGATGTCCATGCAGGCAGTACAGGCACTCTAACGTCCCGGCCTCTTCCAGGTAATCGCGCAGAAATACCTCAAGCTGCTCAACATGAAGCAGCCCCTCAGAAACCAGGGTTTCGAGCCCGAAAGAATGGGCCGCCGCGCCGATGGGCAGGGCACTATCGGCCAGCTGCTGCAGACGCAAGAACGCAATGTGATCCCGATGCATAATTCTATTATATAATAGGCTATGCATCTCATAAATATTGAAACGATACAACCGGAACTTGCCCATCTCTACTGGCTGGGAGGATTGCCCTGTCCTGTTCACGAACAAAAGGTAAAGAATGATCTTAACGACCAGGCGGCTGATGCTGCGCGAGTTTGAGAAAGAGGACTGGCAGGCGGTGCTTGCCTATCAGTCTAACCCGCTCTACCTGCGTTACTATCCCTGGACACATCGCACAGAGCAGGATGCACGCGAGTTTGTGCGAAGACTTATGGCGCAGCGTGAGGAAGAACCCCGCACTAAATGCCAGCTCGCCATCACACTGGCTGCTAACGGGCAACTTATTGGAAATGCGGGCATCCGCAGAGATGCCCCGGACGCTCAGGAGGCCGATATCGGCTATGAACTGGACCCCGACTACTGGGGCCACGGCTATGCGACCGAGGTCGCTGATGCTCTGCTCACCTACGGATTTCAAACGTTGCGATTACACCGCATCTGGGCGCAGTGTGTTGCTGAAAATAAGGGCTCCACTCATGTGCTGGAGAAGGTTGGGATGCAGCAGGAAGGACGCCTGCGAGAGCAAAGGTGGATGAAGGGCCGCTGGTGGGATGTTTTGCTCTATGCCATTCTGGAAAACGAATGGCAGGTTCGATCCTCCTCTTGAACCGTCTGAAACTCGTGTCTGATATGTCTGATATGTCCGCTATGAGCTTCCTTCAAACGACCATTGCCAGAGCGAAATCTGCCATTCAGATCTCTCCGCTACGAGGGCGCCCGCGTAGCCCTCTCCTGGGGCGAGATCCAGCATTGACCAGCGTCGGGCCTCCTCAGGATGCTCCCGGCTGGCCAGAAGCTTTGCCGGATTATCCAGCGATACGTCAAAGAGATCCAGGGGCAGGGAAAGGCCCAGGCCGCGTGCCTTGATGTAGGCTTCTTTGCGGGTCCAGCAATGATAAAAAGCTTGATGCTTTTGTTCCTGGGGAAGATCGCGGAGCACCCCTTGCTCATAGGCTGAAAAGCTGTGCCTGGCCAGTTCATCGTATTCGATGGGAGAGCGCATATATTCTACATCAACGCCAAGGGTGCGTTGCTGCGCGAAAGCGTAGAGGACGAGATCGGCTGAGTGCGATATGTTAAAGCGCAGCGGCGGCTCCTGAAGCGGGAAAGCGATCTCCGGCTTCCCATAGTCGTTTAGCGCGAATGTGATGAGCCGAGGGTCGGTGTGGGTATAGCGCCCGAGTAGTGTACGTAGCAGGCCGCGAGCAGCGATCCAGCGCTGGCGATCCCTGTCAAAATACAGGCGCTCAGCCCTGGTCACTTCATCTGGAGAGAGCAACTGCCGCAAATGATGTACGCTGGAGAGCGGTATATCCAGGGCTGCGCGCCATACATGCACACTGTTTTCTGTAAGTCTGACCTCCCCCGATGGTATCATCCAGACTTGCTGGCTGTTGTGCATTATTGTTCTCTCCTCCACGCTGGGCTGTATGCCATTCAGATAGCTTCCACCTGAAAAGCATATCACACCGCGCGAAGGCTCATGTTTCGAGCAGCGCGATAGCCCGGCCAGGCCCTCCAGTAGAGCCTGCAACTTTGACTGGCAGAAAGAGAAAATATGCACCGCGAGGCGGGAGTTGCTGCAGGTTGGTAAGCTGTTCGATGTAGCGCATGTTGCGGCTCAGCCC
>JAFMRP010001344.1 GCA_017354095.1 Ktedonobacteraceae bacterium | reverse complement strand
ATGAACGGCTCTCTTCTAGATATCCCGCCTCAACCTTTCCCATCCAGTTCTCAGACGAGCCATCATCCTCTGCTGGAATGATGACTCTTGGGGCACTTGCGTTTCTCGCCACTGGTGCGCTACGTTGATGAGTCGTCGTTGCGCTTCACTTGCAATCTCCTCAGATGAAGCTTCGTTGAGCGCACTGGCTTCACGCTGGTGAAGGGCGACTCTCGCTTGTTGATCCCTCAGATACAATTGGTCAACGTAGAGGCCCACGGGTATATAGATCTGATCACTGCTTCCCCCCATTTCGCTCAGGCCAGGAAAATCTGGATGGCCGCCACTGAGATGAAGACTAGCTGTGTTGATACGCATAAACTGGAATGAACCGTTTGGAAGTCTGATACCATAAACGCCTGCATCAAGGTTTGAACCAAAGACATAACTACTCTCCAGAAAGGGAGATCCCTGCCCACTCAGTTTGCCCCGTCGTATCGCAAGGGAATTGACGGGATGCCCTCTTACTTCTTTCTCCCCAAATGGGGAAGAAGATGCTTCGTCATCATTCCATTGGTAAATGTCTCCACAGTGGGTCTTCGCAAATTGCTCCACAACAGCCAATTCGACCTGGACACTGTTCTGATCAGGGCGTGCTTCTTGATACATTTGCTTTTGATGTTGCCAATAGAGATCAACTGTCTCTATGTCTCTCTCTTCAGTACCTCTTGCCCCTATTTCGTCCCAGATAGTGTTGGTAAACCTGCCATAAAAATCGGGGTGGACGCTGCCTAGCGCCTGTTGCACAAAGGAGTTGTTATACGGGAAAACCGGTCGATGTGTGGCTGTGATCAGAAAGGAGAGCATGTCTTTTCTCACCTCATCCAGATCCTCCCCTCGCAACCCGTAGATCTCGGGATGAGCGCTCTGATAGGCATACACCGCTTCCAACTCGCGACGCGTCAAGAGCGCACGATCAGTAAAATCCAATTCTTTCGTCGGATGAGCAGGATCGGGGATCTTGCCACTGATGATGGCCTTCTCGCCTCCACCTATCCGATTGACAAAGCAATAACCAGCGTCGAGAAGCGCCTCCCGGGTGAAGGTATGGCTGTGCAATTGCTCATCGGTCGCTCCTGCATCCAGCAATATCTCATACTCTGGCATCTCGGGTCGTAGCCGGACATGAAAGAGATCTTGAGGGTGGGGTTCACGCCTTTCAGGCTCAAGCACATAGGATCGAAATGTCGCGTCCAGGACGCTCTCGGGATTGGTCATCTTTCCTTGCCCTGTACGATCATCTTGTGGTGCACGCTCAACCTGATCTTCGTGTGCTAATCTTGCCAGATGGTTCTCTGATGAAAGATCGGCTCCTGATAACCCTCGACCCTCAGCAGGATCAATTTCGTGCCCAGGCATAGACTTCTCTCCTTCTGTCTTGACTTCATTCTTTCCCTTCAAAATTTACACGACGCCCGATCTCTCAAATCTTGCCCGCCAGGCTGAAACACGCTCTGGTTTCGTTGCCTCGACTTCTTGCGGCATATCAGCGAAAGCATCACGTCGATGATGGGGCACTGGCCCCGTCGCCCACTGACCCACCCAACCCCGGTGCAGTAACTCGCTTATTAACGTCAACACATTCTTCTGGTATCCCTTGCTCGTGCCCACCGGGAATGTAGGACCCTCCCTTGTGGGGGGCCGGTTCGCGCCTGATCAACCAATGTGCCCTCGCCTCCCTCTCACTCCACCCAACATGTAAGGCCACCCCTTGCGGGTGGCCGGGGGACGCAAGTGGGCCGGTTCGCCCCTGCCCATCCCGTGCCATTCACCATCCTCAAATCATACTCATTTGTCAAGCCTCCACTGGTGGGCCGACCACTCGGCATGGGGCATCCCACTGGCAAGCGTGATCTGAATAAAGGCCTGCACATCAAAAGAGACACGACGCAATTCAACGTTGAGCACGCCATCGAGTGTGTCGATGATGGCGTATTCCGCCCAGGGCGGATTCTGCACAGCGTCGTCGAAAGGCCAGGCATGATCGAAAGCCAGGCCAACGCTTCCAGGATTGATCACAAGACTCCTGCGATGGCGGCGAAACATCTGCATGT
>JAFMRP010001343.1 GCA_017354095.1 Ktedonobacteraceae bacterium | reverse complement strand
TGAGGCGACGCTCCTTGCCGTTCTCCCCCCATATCTGGACCCTTGCACTGAGCCTACTACTACCGAAACACAGGCAAGGTACGAGCAAGTACCCTCCCCCTGGATACTGCCCTCCACTCTTTATATCCTACTCTTCCCCAGATAAAATCCAGTTAAGAACACGTTGAGAACACGTTGAGAAAGGCCGCCACACCACTCGCTCTCTCCCGTGCTCAAATATGCTATCGCACAACCACCAGACCTGGTGGCCAGTCCACTATCAAGCACTGAGCGCAGAGGGTTGTACACTGCACAGGCTATCAAGCCGGGCCAGGAGCATCTCTAGATCAAACGGTTTCGTGAGAGCGCCACCAATACCCATATTACTGGCTTGCCGCAGCGCATCTCTATCTCCACTGAGTGCAATGACCAATGGCAGCAACGTAAAAGCTCTCTCCTGGAGCTCTTCCAACAATTGCAACCCACTCATACGGGGCATCGTTAAATCAAGCAGGATCAGATCATAGCAATAACACCGCTGGTTCAGTTTTTCCAGGGCATCCAATCCATCGATCGCCGTATCAACTTCATATGCTTCATCCTGCAAGAAGTCTTGTAGAAGCATCCTCACACAGCAGTCGTCATCTACAAGCAAGATACGTTTTTTCATCTGCACTCCTTTCTCTCAACAACGCCCATTGTTCCCGGCAGGAGCTCGCCCGGCATATTCGTTCAGAAACAACACTGCAATGAGCGAGATCACTACCATGGCGACAATGTAGGCAGCAATAAGGACGTAGCCTGGATACTCTGGCATCAGTCTTGCTTGATTGGCAAGCAAATAGGTCGCGATAAGCGGGGCCGGACCCCCAAAAACGAGCGATGCCAGTTGAAAGCCTAATGACGCGCCTGTATAACGAACAGGCGTGGCAAATTGCTCGGCGATAAGCGCTGCCTGCACACCATATGTCCAGGCATGACAGATGCTTAGCGAAAGCAGTATTGCCAGGGTAACACACCACGGATCCTTCGTCGCCAGCAGCCAGAAATAGGGCACGGCATATACCCCCGTTACAGCCATTCCCATCACAAACCAGAGTTTACGACCAACACGGTCAGAAATGGCGGCAAATGTTGGCATCAAAACACAAGAAGCCAGCGCGCCCAGAACAATACCTTCATTCAGCAACGATACACCCAATCCCAGTGTCCCTACCCCGTAAGAGAACAAAAAAGTGGTAAATAGATAAAAGGGCGCCTGCTCACCCGCACGGGCCAGGGTCGCACACAGGATTTCTCGCCAGTTATAACGAAACGCCTCCACCAGCGGCGCTTTTACCACTTTTTTTTCTGCTTTGATAGCGCTAAAGACAGGCGTCTCCGGGATGCGCAAACGGATGTAAAAGCCCACCAGCGCCAGCATGGCTCCGAGAAAAAATGGCATTCGCCATCCAATACTTTCAAATGCCATGCCCGGATATAAATACTCAAAGAATAAAACCGCTAAGGCAGAGAGGGCCAATGCAATCGGCACACTCACCTGCGACCAGCTCGTCCAGAAACCTCGACGACGATCATCCCCATATTCCATCGCCAATAACACGGCCCCTCCCCACTCTCCGCCCATGCCTACTCCTTGCAAAAAGCGCAGGATAATCAACAGAAACCAGGCAAAAACCCCCAGTGTGGCATAGCCAGGCAGCACCCCGATCATGGTGGTCGCAATACTCATCAGCAGCATAGTTGCAGCCAATGTCGATCTCCGGCCAATTCGATCGCCAAACCAACCAAATAAAGCCCCTCCCACAGGTCGCGCCGCAAAACCCACGAAACTGATAATAAAGGCTGCAATCACACCATCAAGAGGGCTCAAATTCGGGAAAAAAACCACCGGGAACACAGTCGCCGCGAAAAAACCACACAAGAAAAATCCATACCACCCCACGGTCGTGCCGAGTACGCCGGCACTGATAACCGGCAACATTGTCTCTACAGTGCCCTGCTCCTCCGCCATATTGGCTCCCATATTTGTATACCTCCCACATCTCACTCCATAACCAACCTGTACCTGCATGGCTATCCCATCGGCAATGAGCCAAACGTCGCGCCTTAGC
>JAFMRP010001342.1 GCA_017354095.1 Ktedonobacteraceae bacterium | reverse complement strand
GCCAATGGATTTGCACCTCTATCTGACCCGGTTGTGTTACCCCGTCGAGTTGCACCGTCTCAATCGCGTAGCGCAGTAGCTGCTTTCGTTCACTGTTGGTCGTGGTCTCAGCCGCCCAGATCGCTGGAATATCTTCCGACAGCTCTCGGATTGATGCCCGCTCTTCTTCCGTCAGATTCCACTTCAACTCCTGCTCCGCTTTCTCATAGGCCTGCTCCAGACGCGCTACTCGCTCGAGCTTCTCATTCCATCGCCGCTCCAGCTCTGCCGCTACCAGACGGTTCTCGGCGTCCACAGTGTCGTACTTTCGCTGCGCCGCACGCGCCTCGTACCGTGCCTGCTCAAGTTGCAACTCCCATTGTCGACGTTGCGTTGAGATCTCTTCCTCGACCCGGTTCAGCACTCGCGCTGCTATTTCGAGCTGTATGGGAGAGAGCGCCTCCAGAAACGCGGCGACCACGCCGGCATCCACATGCCGCGACGTCATGCTCTGGCAGATGTGTTGATCGCCGTCTTCATAACCACGTTGACAGATGTAAGATGGGGAGCGTTTTTCTGCCGATGCCCGATTCTGAATCGACATCTTGCGGCCACAAACACCACAATAGACGATCCCCTGTAGCAGCGCCGCTCCTTCACGCGTCGCTCCCACACTCATCTCTTGATTCCAATTCTGCCGGAGTTGCTTGCGGTTGTTCACATACTCCTCCCAACTGATGAATGGTGGATGGTGATCGTGGATACAGACCGGCCACTCCTCGATCGGAAGCTGATGGCCAATGGCCTTCCCACTTTTCTTTGAGCGTTTGTTCCCGGTATAACTCCACCGTCCATAGACGTAGGCTCCGGTATAGACAGGGTTGGATAGTATTCTGATGATCGTGCTCAAGGTCGGCGCCTTCCAGACCAGTGTTCCATAATTCTCTCTGCAGGTCAGCCGTGTCGGCACTTCCAGCCCCTGCCGCTTCAACTCATATGCTACACGCCTGGCCACTCCCAGACGACGAAAGGTCTCAAAGATGTGCCGCAACCGCTCACAAACTTGAGTGTCGGGATCTAACTCCCAACTGCCGTCACTACCTAAAACATAGCCAACCGGCAGTGTCGTTTTCAACGACCCTTTCTTCGCTTTGTTCCAGCGCCCCTCATGGAGCCTGGTGCGGAGCGTAAAAAGTTCCGCCTCCGACAAGGTCCCTTTCACGCCTAACAGAAGACGATCGTTAGGTTCGCGCGGATCGTAGATGGCTCCAGCGTCAGCGATCAAGGTGCGGCTGAGCCCGCAGATCTCGATCAATCGATGCCAATCGCTATTGTTTCGCGCCAAACGCGAAGCGTCGAGCATGAGCACAATCCCGACTTTGTCCATGCTCACGTCCACCATCAAACGCTGGAATCCGCTACGATGCTCAGACGTAGTCCCTGAGCGGCCCTGATCCTCATCGATGATCTCGATGGCCGACTGCGGCCAGCCCAGGGCCGCAGCTCTCGCTTCGAGGTTATATTGAAGCTCCGTGCTCTCTTGGTGATGCATTACCTGCATGTATGTTGACTGCCGCACGTAGACGCAGGCTTTGCGCTCGAGATGAGTACTGTGAATCTTTGCATTGCTCATTGCCGTTCTCCTCATGTGTTTTGCTGGCGCACGATCGCCGCCACGCCAGCTCAATCAATAATGCAAGCAGTGGCTCTTTGAATGGCTCAGTCAGTTCTTGTGATGTGGGCGGCGATCGCCCTTCGTTGTGTGGAACTATGTTTGGAGAGACTGGTTGCTCGCTGGTCAGGATCTCAGGCGGAGGCGCAGGAAGCCGGCTCCCGATGCCAGGATGAGAATCCATTGCTGCCTGCAGTGTAGATATGCGGCGACGGACTAAATCAGCCAGTAAGGTGATCATCGATTGTACCGTTGGATAGAGTCAGTCGGGGCGATGGCTATTGTGCTGCGGCTCACGCCGGCGCAGATAACGCACCAGATCAAGCAGTGCGGCCGGAGAGAGAATCGCCGCCTGATGATCAGCAGTCGACTCATCATCCAACGGTACTGGGAGAGATGTCCACGCCCACGGGATAGAAATCAGGCGGCCGTCATTAAGGGAG
>JAFMRP010001341.1 GCA_017354095.1 Ktedonobacteraceae bacterium | reverse complement strand
CATGTTCATGGTGTTTTTTTGACTTCTCGGCGCTGCGCGCCTCGCTTGAGTTTGTCATCGCGATGGGAGAGGAAGAGTTGCGCTGCGGCCCCTGCGCAATGGGACAGGGGCCGAACTGCGATGTGGTGATGGGTGTGGCCGATTAGTTGAAGCCCTCCCTGTTAGGTGCTCAAGACGGTTTGCAGGGCTTCGAGGGCGATATTGTCGGCCTCGGCGCTCGTCCAGTTTTCCGTGGGCGCGGGCTCGCAATCGGCGCAGGGATAGAGAGACCAGTTGGCGAGCAGATGGTAGGGGTAGCCGGGCACCGACGGGGGAAGGAAGAGACGATTGGGTGTGGTGGCCAGGCCTAATAGTTCGGCCTCCAGTGCCGACCAGCGATTGCCACGGACCGGGTTAGCCAGGTGAACGGCGGCCAGGACGTGTAACTGGCGCGTCTCTTTCTCTTTATGGCTGACGTAGCCTGCACCATGTCCCTGGTAGGGGCCAAGGAGGATCGAAAAGTAGAAGCCTCCATTGGTTCGATCATGGATCGGCTGGCTCTGGAGAGCATCGAGCATCTGCGAGGCCAGATTGAGAAATGAAGTGGTCCCGGTATAGATGCCGCTACGCACCAGGGCTTCAATCTCCTGGCCCTGCTCGCCCATCCGAGCCTGGTAGTCATAGATTTTTTTCTCGCCGTACCGGGGGTCGCTGATGAGATAGATGCGGCTAAACAGGTGATAAGTTGGGCTGAAGGCCTCTCTGGTGACGATGTCGACCATATTGAGTCCGGCGCTGATCCACTCAGGATGATGGTAGCGCTTGCCGGCGTCTACGAGGGCGGTTCCTATTTCGAGCTCGTGATCGACGCGATAGGCGTCCTGGAGATGCACCGAGCCCACACCGGCTACGGTGTCGAGCGGTCCGTGATGCACGCCGCGACGAGGATCGATGCTCTGGTATTGCACCTGTGCCCAGTGCTGAGCGGCGTTATTCCAGTAGGCTGGCTCATTGCTGTACATGGCGAGGCGTAACAGGATGTAGTAGATCCAGCCTTTACCGAGCGTGGTATTTCCCCATTGCTGCTTGACGCCGGGTAGGATGCGTTTGATATAGCCATCCAGCGAGGTATCGTTGGGATGGCGATGTCTGTACCAGTAGAGATTTTCCAGGTTGCGCAGATCGTTGGCGGGGTCGTGACGCGTGCTGTGGCCGCGCTTGTCGCAGTTGTTGCTGTCGCAGTTGACCCGCGAGGTATTATCACGGCGCCAGTTGATGAGGATGCCTTGATATTTTTCATCCCATCCGTTGGTATTTTCATCGCGTAATACCTGCGCGATGATATTTTCTTTGTCAGTGTTGTTATTGCTCACAGTAGGCGCCTGGCCTGCCGGCGCGTTGCAGGCTGCCAGGGAAAATAGCAGGGTGGGGACGAGCAATGTGATCAAGATTGTAAGCATTATAGGGGTAGATGGACGGTGCATAGTATTCCTCCTCACGACATTTCCTCCTCATAGGATGGCGCTTTCGCGCCTCACCGGGCTTGCTGATGTTTTAAGAGATGATATCTTCCTCCAAAGGCTCTGCTGCTGATTCGACGGGAGCCTGGCGCGCAAGATCGACCTCATTCCAGATGTGCTGCAGCAGCGATTGGATTTGTTGTTCATCCGTGAGAGCGTGCTGGAAAGGGAAGAAGGCGCGGTCATCGCTATGGCGGTGAATCCAGCGGCTGATGATGTTAATCTGGTCGACTTCGGCTTTGCCAACGATGCTTGGCGGTTCGGGCTGTTCGGCGGCGTGGGCGAGCAGTGCCCTCAGGTGCTGCTCCATGTCCTGGCGGGTATGTGGTACGCAGCGCAGCTCAACCAGGCGCCCGTGGCGGACAAGGAACATCTCATTACAGCCCTCTCTAGCCGAGGGATAAACGATAAACTGGTTGTTGGCTTCGACTGCTCCGGTAATCAGGCGCTGCCCGATCAATATTTCGTCGGCGCTGTGAATGGCGTCGCGAAGCCAGGCTGCGCGTTCAAAATGGAGTTGTTGGGCGGCTTCAAACATCTGGTGGCGCAGGCGATCCAGCAGGTCCCCGCGCTCGCCGCCCAGGAAGGCGCAGACC
>JAFMRP010000312.1 GCA_017354095.1 Ktedonobacteraceae bacterium | reverse complement strand
TCATGAAGTGAAAAGATAAATGCCTTTAGCTGCGTTGCTAGTGCTCAGTTCGCTGCACCCTCCTTTCTCTGCTCAGACCTTACTGACAACGTTGTCGCAGTTGAGAAAAAATCAGGATTCACTATCCCCTCGCATATCAGGGTTTTACTTGTTTTGTGTCGAAGTTCCCAGCGCGCTCAGGCCCTGTATAAAGTAGCGTTGCGCCACGAAGAAAACGATCAATGGTGGCAGCATATAGAGCAGATTGGTCGCCATATACTGGTTCCACTGCGTAGTTGCCACACCCGCGAAGGCACCGGAGAAAGAGGCCATGCCCAGCGACAGTGTCCATTTGTCATCCGAATACAGATAGACCAGTGGGTTCAGATAATCGTTCCAGGTAGCAGTGAACGACATGATGGCCATCGTAATCCAGACCGGGCGTGTTAGCGGGAGCATAATGCGCGTAAAGATTGTGAAGTGGCCAGCCCCATCGATTTTGGCCGCCTCGTCAAGCGAGTAAGGGATGGTCAGATAGAACTGGCGTGCCAGGAAAATGTAAAATGGATTGCCAAAGAAAGCAGGCAGGAAAAGCGGGAACCAGGTATCATACAAGTTCAGGTTCAAATACAGATGAAACATCGGGATCAACCCAACGATACCTGGCAACATCATGCTCCCAACAAAGAGATAGAACCAGATTTTACGCCCCGGAAAGCGGATACGCGCCAAGCCATAGCCCACAAGGGTCGAACTGGCCACCGAGCCAACCGTATTGAGCACCGTAATCACAACCGAATTCATAAAGAGGCGGGCAAAGTTAATCGACTGAACACCTTTGACAAAGTTTTCCCAATGGAACTCTTCAGGCCAGAATTCGGGCGGGATCTTGTAGATAGCGTTATTACCTTTAAGCGCGATCGTCAGCATCCACAGCAGCGGGAAGAGCATGATTATACTCAAGGCAATGACCACTATATACCAGATCGTGCTGCCAGTGAGGTTGTGCATCCACTTCCTGGTGAAGCCTTGACGATCAGTCTGAGTAAGTGTCATACGCATCG
Source organism: Ktedonobacteraceae bacterium (assembly GCA_017354095.1). Classification (GTDB taxonomy): domain Bacteria; phylum Chloroflexota; class Ktedonobacteria; order Ktedonobacterales; family Ktedonobacteraceae; genus Bu33. Next base: position 5,133 of record JAFMRP010000312.1, on the reverse strand, counting down.
GTAAATTCCCTTTCCAGATCTTTCCTTCTTTGATAGAGAGCTAGTCGATGCTGCTCTCCTCATACACCCACATCGATGACACGCGGAAGGTAAAGATGGTGACGGCAATGATAAAGAGGAAAAGGACCCAGACCTGCGCAACAGCGTAGCCAAGCTGTGGAAATTGGCCCAGATTGCCAAAGCCGTTTTTGTAGATACTGAGCATCAGCAGATTGGTACTAAAGCCCGGCCCGCCGCCAGTCAACACCTGCGGCTGGTTAAACGCCTGCATCGCGGAAATGATTTGCATCACCAGCTGCAGGAAAATGATCGGGCTGATCATCGGCAGTGTAATGCGCGCGAACAGGCTAAGCCGACCCGAGCCATCCAGCCTGGCGGCTTCATACAACTCCTGCGGCACAGATTGCAGGCCAGACAGGAAGATGATCATGGTGCTGCCAACACCCCACAGGCCAATAATCACAATAGACGGAAGAGCCATGCTTTCGCTGCTCAGCCAGTTACTGGTCGGCAGGTGCAGGAAATTGAGCACCTGGTTCGCCAGGCCAAACTGCGGATTATAGATAAACTTCCACAGCGTCAGCGTGGCGATCGAAGGCAGAACAGCGGGAAGATACAGCGCCGTACGAAACAGCTTGACACCTGGCAGGTTGCGGTTGAGCAGAACAGCGAGCAACAGGCCGAGGATCAACGACGACGGCACGCTCAGGATGGCAAAGAGCACGGTAGCTTTCACGGATGGCATGAAGGATGGGTCTTTGGTGAACATATAGATATAGTTCTTGAAGCCAACAAAGACGGGATCGGTATTGCCATCCCACTGAGTCAATGAATAGTAAGCGGAAGAAATAAGCGGGTAAACAACAAAGATCGAGAAGCCAATAATCGATGGCAAGACAAACAGGTAGCCAATCAGACCCTCTCGCCACTTCTTGCGTCTTTGTTGAGCGGCACTCTTTCTGTTGCCCTGCTGTCCCTGTATGATGCTATTTGACAGGGCAACACTGCCCCCGGCTCCCCCCTGATTCTGAACTCCAGTCTTCACATCATCACCTCTCATTGAGCACCCGGCAGCGTGATCTTTTGCGCCTTGCAAGCACCGGATGCTTTACAAATGTACCGGTTCCGATTAAACTAGCGACAACGATGTCATCTATAGACAGGTGATAGAGATATCTGCTTGACAACGATGTCACAACTGTACCATGAGAATGTCAACGTTGTCAAGCCCTTTCTTACCGTCAACGGTGGGGAGGAAAAGAATACACATGAAATGCATTTATTGGGGGAGGAAAAGCCAGTGGCTAGCGAGCACATATTAGGAGAGGAACCACAACGGAACCAGGCGAATGGAGGAAAAGCAGGGACCAGCGAACAGATGAAGGCGCGTCCGACGATGCAAGATGTCGCGCAGAGAGCGGGCGTCAGTCTGAAGACCGTTTCGCGTGTAGTTAACCAGGAGCCGCGTGTCAACCAGGAAACGCGCATACGTGTGGAGGAGGCTATTCGTTCGCTTGGCTTCCGGCGTAACGATATCGCACGCAGCCTGCGCCAGGGGCAGACCTCACTGACAGTAGGACTGGTCATCGAAGATATTGCCAACCCTTTTTATTCGCATCTCGCGCGAGGGGTTGAGCAGGTAGCGCAACGTCACCACCATATGCTCATCATCAGTAATTCCGAAGAGAACCCGCAGCGTGAACGCGAGATGGTGAATGCGATGCTGCGCCGACGCGTCTCTGGCCTGCTAATTGTGCCTGCAGGCCGGGACCATTCATACCTGAAAAGCGAAATGCGCCTGGGAACGCAGGTCATTTTTGTGGATCGGCCTCCTACCAACCTGGAAGTAGATACTGTTTTGCTCGATAGCTATAGCGGCACGCACGCGGCCATCGAACACTTCTTGAATCGCGGTCACCGACGCATCGGTCTGATCTGTGGTGATCCTTCTGTACATACGGGGGCCGGGCGTGTAGGTGCATACCGAGCCGTTCTGAAGGAGTGGGGCGTTCCTCTGGATGAGTCGCTGCTTTGCTTCGGCTGCGATGCGCCAGCCAGGGCAGAGGCTGCAGTGCAGCGACTGCTGGCGTTGCCGAATCCTCCCACCGCGCTTTTTGCAACTAATAACCAGATCAGTATCGCATCGTTGCGCGCTCTACGCTCCTCTCCACGCAGGCTGGCATTTATCGGCTTTGACGACTTTGAACTGGCCGAAATGCTGCCAACACCAGTCACCGTCATCGCGCATGATCCAGCCAAAATGGGTCGGCAAGCAGCAGAATTACTCTTCGCGCGCCTTGCAGGCGACGACCGGCCACCTCAGCACATCTTGCTACCAACAAAACTGATTGTTCGCGGCTCCAGCGAGATCCCCCCCATGTGGTAGTAGGCGGAGCCACGTCGTACACTCACTGTCGATGATTTTTTGTGCGCAATTTCACTATAATTATATGTGATTGTCTCTATTATTTACATAATTTCAATGATAAAGTATAAGCCATGATTGTGGGGACGAGAGGCGCGTTGAGTAAGGCTTGCCGCCCTCGATTGGATCGAAGGGTTTTGTAAAAGACTGTTAAAAAGAGAGAAAGAGATATACACAATGAATTTGACTACTTTGAAAAAGAAAATTTCTCGTCTAGCCGCTAGTGGCGCAGTGTCGGCCATGCTTCTGGTTGGGATGGTTTCTCCAGCATTCGCAATGGATAATCAGGCAACAAAAGGAACATCTGTACCGTGCCATACCACTTCTGTAGAACCGCTCAAAGGGCTAGTATCCATGCGCTGTACGCATTACAATCAGAATTGGGATAAATGCTGTTCATATATGAACACCATCTTTGGATCCATAAAGATATCATGCACATATATCGAGCGTTTAGGCATCATACAGCAGGCTTAGTTGTAAATGTGTAACTACCATAACTAGTAAGCCCTCCCGCGCTTTCCGTGGTTCTGAAACAGGAAAACGCGGGAGAGTTGCATACTAAAGACCCCGCCTACCGGCAAAACTGGTCACCCCTGCTCCAGATAATCCACAGCCGCACGAACGAGCGCCTCGACGCCGATAGGCAGCGCATCTTCATCGAGATCGAAGCGCGGATGGTGATGCTGATAGTGGGTACCCTTAGCCTCATTACCCGAGCCAACCATGAAGTAGCATCCGGGTACGGCCTGGAGAAATTCAGCCATATCGTCGCTGCCCGCCGAAACGACACTCTCATCCTCGTCGAGCATCTCCTCACCAACAGTAGCCACCACCGCCCGTCGCACCAGGGCTGTCACCGCTGGATCGTTAGAGCAGGGTGGGCACCCGCCTATCTGCCATTCGATCTCGCAGGAGCCACCAAGCGTGCTGGCTATCCCGCTCGCAACCTCGCCAATGCGACGCATCAGGTAGGTCCGGTGCTCGCTGGAAAACGTGCGGACAGTGCCACGCATCACTGCTGTCTCGGGAATAATGTTAAAGGTGGTGCCTGCCTTCATCTCGCCAATGGTAATGACCGAGGGACTAAACGGCGAGGTCGAACGGCTGATCAGCGTCTGCAGGGCAGCGATGATCTGCGCACCAATCACGATAGGATCAACTGCCTCGTGGGGAGAGGCCGCATGACCACCTCGTCCTGTCACGGTCAGCACATAGTCGTCGGCGCTGGCACAGATCGCTCCAGCCCGCACAGCAACGCGGCCAGAGGGAATATCGCTAATCAGGTGCAGACCAATGACCGCATCCACTCCCTGGACAGCCCCCTGCTCAACCATGGGTTTGGCACCACCAATGCTCTCTTCGGCTGGCTGGAAAAGAAATTTCACGTTGCCTGCCAGTTCAGAGCGACGCTTGCTCAACAGAGCGGCAACGGTCAGCAGGATGGCGGTATGTCCGTCGTGTCCGCAGGCGTGCATCTTACCCTCGACCCGCGAACGATACTCCACCTCGTTCAACTCAGCGATAGGCAGCGCATCCATATCGGCCCGGATCGCGATAGTCTTCGCACCCGGTCCCGCTACGCCACCACGCAGAAGGCCAACGACTCCCGTTTTAGCAATGCCTGTCTGCACCTCCAGGCCGAGCGCGTGCAGGCGTTGCGCGACAATGCCAGAGGTGCGTACCTCCTCAAAAGCCAGTTCTGGATGTTCGTGCAGATCGCGCCGGATAGCCACAAGGTCAGGGACATATTCATCAATGAGCGCCTTCAAAGAATCGGGGGAGAAAATAGACATGCATCCTCCTGGAGCGAAATATGATCGATCGAAAGAAAAAAAGTGATGGCCCACCTATAGATAGAATAAGCGGGCCTGAGCCGACGAGATTCAGGCCGTTACAATGAGTATAGCAGCTTGGGACAGGGTGTCAATCCAGGTTTCTTAAGAAGCAAGCAACTTCATCGTCTATATGCGTCCTCTTAATTGGGTCGAGGAGTACTGTGCTACGTTTCTATCGGCTTTGCAAGCAAGGCCACGCTATAGGCCTGGAAAATGTCATCACGACTCAGCAGGCCAACAGGATGCCTGCCATCACCACGGGCGAGCACCGGCAAAACCTTGTGATCATGCACTCCCATGCGGCGCATCGCTTCCTCCAGCGTCTCATCGAGAAAAATCGCATCAGCTGGCGTGCTGATGATCGTCCCAAGCAGTTCCTCGCCGCGCAAAGCGACCACTGCTTCTTCAAGATCATGGACCATGAGCACGTTTACCAGCGCTCCTGCGTCATCAACCACCAGCACTGCCCACTGGTGCGTCTGCTTCAGTTGCATCATTGCCTCTGCCACCGTCAGCGTGTGTGGAAGCACCATCAGATCGGTGGTCATGGCCTGCTCCACCGAGATCTGCCGCATCAGTCCATTCCCCTTGCCCGTACGCAGATCGATGCCTCGCCGTCTCAACTTGAGCGTATAAATGGTGTCTTTCGAGAGCAGTTCAGAGACAATCGTACTGATCACGACGGCCGCCATGAGTGGGAGAATGACCGAGTAGTCACCAGTCAGTTCGAAGAGGATGATGATCGCGGTAATGGGAGCACGAGCAGCCCCTGCGAAGACGGCAGCCATGCCCACTAATCCATAGTTGCCTGGATGCGTCACGACCCCCGGAAACACCCCCTGCAAGAACGCCCCATAGGCTTCTCCCAGC
>JAFMRP010001340.1 GCA_017354095.1 Ktedonobacteraceae bacterium | reverse complement strand
AATCAGTGATGAGAGTCTATCAGAAAACTCCCCTCCCCTTCAAGCAACCGAACTCACTAAATGTGCGGATGGGCCAGGATAGTTGATCTTTAACACACGTGCCTAATCCGCTCCCGCCCTCGGGCCAGTGCGGCGCCTGTGTGAGTGGGCGTCACGATGGCTGCGAGAGGGGCCGCGTCTTGCAGAATGGCAAGAGTGTTTGCCGGTGCTGTCTGGTGTAGTAACAGTCTTTCTCTGCAGGAAGGTCCAGGTAGGCAATGAGCCAACGTTGTAGCTCCACTCATTGCTGAATTCTTAAGAGTGTGTCAGGAGGAGGTCCGATGGATCCATCGGTCTCCTCCTGGCAACCCGAAACAGCACCATGGCCCTTTTCTCATGGTCAGATGGTGGGTGACGCGGTTCGCTGAGAGACAATCTCCCAACGTTCCGGTTCATACACAACAGGGCCAGAGAGGAGGTGATGCAAGTGGCCAACGAACTCGATATGTGTGACTCGTGCGACGAAGGTTCTCACGGAGCATGCACTTCGAAGTACCGCTTCGATGATGGTAGCTCCATGTGCTGCTGCGGTGCCAAGCACTGGAATCCGTAGGAGCATATGAGTAATGGATGAGAGGGATCTTGCTTCTTGAGAGTGTGATCTCTTCACCTTTCACCGTCACGCTAGATTCCAGCATTAGAGAGTCATACACAGTTCTGGTGAAGTCTGCTAGCTGTGTTTTCGTCAAAAAATCGTTCTCCGGCTCGATTCCTGGCTTGAAAACGGGAGCCTCTATTAGGTTAGATAGCAGGAGCGACCACTAACTGGGAGAACGGCTCTTGGTGCACCTGGGATACCATCTCCAGGTAAGCAGGGTCAGCTCACCGTGACATCGGTGTCCACGTTGCAACCGCCTGAAGGAAAAGAACGTAGGAGCATGTATGGCTGGAGATGTACCAAAGCATGGAGAAATTTCACTCCATGGAGTGGGTCCCTACATGGAGCAGCATCATAATGCCGTGAGGCAAGTACTCGCTGATGGTACACGTTTACAAGCGCTTCCTTCTGTAAGAGCAGAAGACGTGAGGAGAGACATGGGGAGAGCCTCGATAGGTATCCGAGTGGTATCAATGGAACCCAATGATGGGCATCTGATGTCTGAGGCACGTTTTCCGTCTGACACAGGCAGAGGACAGGAACAAAGTCCATCCCGTGATACTCCCTCAGATCCATTGGTTCAGCGCTTGGCAGCACTACTGAGGAAAGAAGGTTCAGCCCCATTCGATCGGTACTATCTCGAACCTGAGGGAGTGCCAGTGCAGTCTCTGAGTCAGACGCACCCTGAAACTGGGGAGCTCGAACATGGGGAGAAGCCGAGTGTGAAGCTGACCTGGGCCCACCTCTCCTGGGTCCACAGGCTGGTTGGGAAGCCGAAGTCGCAAGGGCTGCGATGGATAAGTGCACGTAAAGCCTCCCATTCCTCGGCGGAAAAAGCGGTGCGTAGCTGATGGGGATGCGAACTGCCGCGTTTGAGGACTGCCATCCCCTCCTCGTTGAAGTCGTGGATGACATTGCGAACGGTCTGGTCGTTGCAGCCGAGTTGCTTGGCAATAGCTCTGGCATGCTCACCGCGGGAACTGGCAAGCACCATCTGGCAGCGGCGCAGGACAAAGGCATCCGACGAACGCAATCCTGCGCCAATCTGGCTGCGTTTGCTCTCGGTTAAGGGTCGAATAAACACTGGTCGCATGCTTGCATGCATACCACATTCAGATCACCTTTGTTGAGTTTGCACTAGGTAGCCATAGGAGGTAGCGATGCGAAAAGGTGATCAATCTCATGGAGGCACGGGGAATCCAATAGAATCTTTCTTCTACGGAATGAACATACAATGAGACGGGAATATGAGCGTTCGCAGCCCAGACGGAAGGTACAGATCAGCTTTCTTTTACAGCACAGCCTCCCACTCTCTACGATCCAGCAGTCTATCGTCACCATCGAGCTTCCCACCATCGGCCGGTGAAGCCATCCCTTTCAGCAAACCGCTTCATCCTTCTCTCCAAATCACCTGATGCTTTTATATGTCCGATCGGGCAAGGCTCAGTGTCTATTGCCC
>JAFMRP010001339.1 GCA_017354095.1 Ktedonobacteraceae bacterium | reverse complement strand
TCCAGCTTCTCCCGCTCCAGCTTCAACTGCTCGCTCGCCTGCTCCTTCAGATCCCACAAGATGCACTCTGCGATACTGAAGCCCTTCAGCGCTCCACGCCGCCCCGACGACGCACTGCGGTTCGAAGGCTTTTTATCTTCAACCCTCAGTAATGCATCACGCAGCCGCTGTTTTTCTCCGGCGACAACCACAACCTGTGGGCGTTTGGAGGCAAAGGCTCGATAAAAAGACACGAGACCCTGAGGCTTTGACAACGGAATGACTCCTCTCTCGGTACGCATCTCAGCTGCTATCGCCGGCGCGACCTGCATGCCACCATCTGCCCAGAGCGGCCAATTGATCGAGATCGTCCGGCCCCGTCTCTTGCCTTCCTGCACCAGACGGTTCCGGTACGCCGCATACTCATCCAGAAACCCATTCGCCGCTGCATAGTCGGCCTGGCCCACGTTGCCAAACGCTCCGCTGGTCGAAGAGAACAGTACAAATAGATCCAGCTCCTGGTCCCGGCTGGCTTCATCCAGGTTCACCACTCCCTTCACCTTTGGCGACAATACCTCCTCCAGCTCCTCAAACCGCTTCCTGAACAGATAGCTATCCCGCAGCACTCCCGCGCTGTGCAGAATTCCATCCAGCTTCCCGTAGCGCTCACCGATCTTCGCCAGCAACTCCTCTACTGCTGCTCGGTCAGCCACATCGGCCTGCAGGTATTCCACCTCTGCTCCCAACGCCGCTATTGCTTCCAGCTCCTGCTGCTTCTCACGACTCAAAACCGAGCGCCCGCTCAACACCAGCCGAACTCCCGGCGCCTGCTGGGCAATCTCCTTCGCGAACAACAGCCCCAGCCCACCTGCTCCTCCCGTGATCAGATACACGCCTCCGCTCTTCCACACCGGTACGGCAGTTTCTTTTCCACCTTCTATCTCAACAAAACGCAACACCTCCCGCTCACCATGCTGATAACGGATCAGTGTTTCTTCGCTACGCTCCCCACTCTCTTCCAGCTTCCGCATCAGCTCTCCGGCGCTCTCTCCCCTCTCGACCTGAATCACCTGCCCAACTATCTTCGGGTTCTCCATCCCAGCCGTCTGCAAGATACCCTTCAGCCCGAACAGCAGATCTTCTTCTCCCTCGCCATGCGGTATCACGAGTTGCACCAACACCGTATCTTTCGGTTTAGCGCGCTGCAGTTCTTGCACTATTTCCAACAGCGCTTTCGCATAGCCGTTAAAGCGCGCGGCAAACCCGCTCTCAGTGGATTGCAGCGTGAAGCAATCTACTCCAGGGATGGCATCCTCGATCGCCTTCTGGTAATCCGAGGTAAACTCTCGACAACAGAGAACCACGCACCGCTGACTGAAGGACCTTTCGCTATGCTTCGGCTGCTTTTTTGTACTTTGCGCTCCATATACGGGTTCGAGTAATAATGTCCCCGTCTCTGCTTCAATCTCTTCTTCGTTCACTGCTCGCAGGCTCAAGCCTTTTAGACGGATACAGGATCTGCCTGCCTCGTCATAAACTTGGTCGGAAACATGCGTGCCTGTCTCTGATTCCGAAGTTGCGATATCGGTTTCTGCAATCCAATAGCGCTCCCTGGCAAATGCATAGGTGGGAAGGCTGACAGGATAGGGTCTATCCGGACCATAAAGCACGGACCAGTCGAAGGGAAAGCCATTTACCCAGAGAGCGCACAGCTTTGCGATTTTTCCGGCCTGATGCAATTTGATGAGCGATTCTTGAAATCCATTAGCATCGGCAATCAACGAGAGCATTTCTCGGTTGGGCTTAACCTCGCCTCGATATGCTCCTTCAGGAGTCTTACCTGATTCGGTAAAGGCTTGCAACTTGCGCTGAAGTTCTTCTATCGAAGCAATCGGAATAGCCAGCCGCTGATCCATGGCCTCACGTCCCAATTGCAGCGTATAGGTAATTGCAATTAAATCGCGATTCGTCCACTTCTTCCCTGCTAGAGCATGAAGCAGCTCCTTTGCCTGCCGCTGCAGCGCCTGTTCGTCTCTCGCCGATAACACCACAATGAAAGGACTGGTGACGGCTGGGTAAGTCGCTATGGACGTGTCATCCGGTCCAACATATTCCTCAA
>JAFMRP010000311.1 GCA_017354095.1 Ktedonobacteraceae bacterium | reverse complement strand
GTATCGGGACCAGCCAGGGCACGTGGAGCTTCGAGCGCGTAATCTCCACACTGCCCACACGGCTTACCTGCCGCCTGATTCTAGCCCTGCCCGACGATTATCGCGCCCGCTATGACTGGGGGCAGGCCTACGGCGCACACTGCCTGATCCTGGCGCTCGACCGGCCCCTGACCGCAGATAGCTACTGGATCAACATCTGCGATCGCGGCTACCCCTTCACCGCCCTGGTTGAGCACACCAATTACCGTCCACCGAGCGAATATGGTGGCAGGCATCTGGTCTATCTGGGTAACTATCGCCCGATGCAGGACCCGCTTTTCCAGAAGAGCGATGAGGAGGTCATGGCCGAGTTCTTGCCTTCCCTTACGCGGATTGTGCCCGATTTCTCGCCCGCATGGATTAAAGAGAGCTGGGTCTTCAAGGCGCCTTACGCCCAACCCATCGTGACAACTGAATATCGCGAGCATATACCTCCGCTGCATACGCCGCTTGCCAATCTGTGGATGGCCAATATGTTTCAGGTCTATCCCCACGATCGTGGCCAGAATTATTCGCTGGCCCTGGCCGACAAACTGGTGCGGCAGGTTGTATCGCAGTAAAGGGAGCATTCATCAAACGGTTGTTTACAAGTTATCGAGAATTTACCTCTGGCTAAGACTTTTATCACCGTTGCAATTCTGTTATGCTAGTGTTCTGGTATTTCCGCTTTTCGTGAGACGCTAAGAATAGAGTTGGTAGGAGCCATAGGAGCGAAACCACCAGCGCTACTTGGGGGATATATGATTAATCTAAATGATCCCAGGCTCGATGAGCAGCTAAGCCGCCGCACCGTGGAGGGGCGGTATGAAATCAGCGAGATAGAACTGATTTTGAGCATTCGTGCGTTCCAGGCTGAGGGGAACATGGTGGGAGTTCGGAGACTCGTGGAAGTGTTGTTGCGCCGCAGCGCGCCAGCCTTCCAGCGTCACTCGTTAGGGCTGCGTCATCGGCCTGAATTACGAGAAGAAGCTATCGCCAACATGGGCGAGCATCTAATACGCGAGGCTTTGAATCCTGACGAAACGTTTATGACGAAAAATTTCATTCATTATCTGCGCTGTCTCTGCGCAGATGAGTTCAACCGGGTATTGCGACAGGAAGGATTGGACTACCGGAGAGATGAGGCAGGCCGTCCAGCGGGTCGTCCCCAGCATGTGCCGCGAGCACTGATGGAGTCGCTGCAGCCACCCGTCGATGACGAGGTCGGGCCGTCATCTGATGTAGCCGATCCACGAGATCAATACGAAACGTTACATGCAGCGGATGAAAGCCAGCGTATCTTGAGCTATCTCAGTGATCCTCTGGACCGCACGATTATGGTGCTACGTTCGCTTGAAGAAATGAAGTGGGACGATATCGCCAAGGTCTGTAATCGAACCGAGCGTACGGTTCGGCTGCGCTACGAACGAGCGCGCGGTTACCTGAGCCAGTGTCTGCTAAGAGAGCGGCAGATGAGCTACTCATCGGGCATAGTGGCTCAGTAGAATTGCTGTAAGAACCGCGACGAGGAGACAGAAAGGGCTAATGATATGAACACACCTGAACTGCAGCAATTAAAGATGGCATGGCTTGCCGCTCGCGAGGCTGGCGATACGCAGGCACAGACAAGCCTGCTCCAGGAGCATCCGGCGGAGCAGGCCGCGCTCATCGATTTCATTGCGGCCTATCACGCCACTGGCGGAGACGTAGAGATACAGGAAGAGCCGCTGCTTGAGCTGACCAGCCGCGCCTGTCTGAGCGCCCTGGAGCGTGTTTTTGAGGCGCAGGTGGCTTACGCTAACCTGGCAGAGCTGCGTAAGAGCAGGAACATAAGCAAGGTCGAGGCTGCTAAAGGACTGCGCCTGAGCGTCGATGTCTGGAACAAATTTGAGGCCGGCGCGATTGAGCTGGTGAGCCTGAGCCGGAAGCACCTGGAGCGCCTGGCACAATTTTTCCAGGTCAGCGTAGATCAGTTCGGCTCGCTGCTGGATAACAGCCAGCCGGCCCTGACGCTGAACAGGCGTCAGACGCAAGAGGCCGCGCAACAACAGCAGGGGCCACAGAAGCAGAGCTTCAGCGAGGCAGTCGAGCGCAGCACAATGACGCAGGAAGACCGCCAGTTCTGGCTGGATGCCTAGCAGATCAATGCGCATCCGGCCAGGCGCGACAGTCGCCGCCCGCGTGAGCGGAACTGGCGGGCCGGGCTTCCGCGACTCGCGGCGATAGCTTAACGGCCCCTGGTCGCGTAGCCAACGTATGAAACACTCTTAAACCAACCCGGACCAAGTGTAATACGTGTACCAGCCAGGTGCGGCATAAAGCCCACCATCTCATGTACCTGAAGATCATACGCACTCAACTGCGTCTGCAGCTCGTGCGGCTTAATAAAAGAGCGATAGTCATGTAAGCCGGGGACCAGGCCATTGCGCCGGAAAAGGCGTTCGCCAACCCAGATCAGAGCCAGGCGTGAGATCAACGTGCGGTTGATCGTGTCAAAGATAAAGACACCGCCGGGAGCCAGGACGCGCGCGATCTCGCGGATCGTCGCCTGCAGGTCACGCACATGTTCAAGTACATCCAGGCAAGCAATCACGGAAAAGCTGCCATTAGCGTAAGGTAACATTTCAGCTGCGCCATGTTCAAAATGGGCCATGTGTCCAAGGTCAATTTGCTGCACATGCTCTCTGGCCGTGTTTAAGGCAGCCTGTGAGATATCAATACCGATAGTCGTCGCGCCTCGCCGGGCCAGTTCTTCACAGATCAAACCACCGCCACAGCCAATCTCCAATATTTCCTGCTGCTGTAGTGTGTGCGAGCCAAAGACGCGCTCAATGCAGGATTCAATATAATCGCAGCGCTCGGTGTTGATCAGATTGAGCGCACAGCCTTTGTCCCACCAGGCATATGTATTGAAGATCTCCTCCTGTGAACGCTTGCGTTCACCCTCTGACTTTGCCATGCACAACCTGCTTTCATTGAGATAGTAAAGGGTTCATTTGTTATTTAACTCAAAGTGTCATGCTTTTTGTCGCTCGGCGCTGCGCGTTCTATCAAACCCCTGTCTAGTTTAATATTTTCGATGGCCACACGCAACATTTAAGGGCGTTTATACGATATTATATAGTAGAGGATGTCTTCCTGGGATTTTTGTGCCCTTCATTCTTGTAGTGTCACCTGTATAGCCTTGCCTGTTGATATATAAGCCAGAGATATACGAAATAAGCTGGAAAAGTGGTATAATTGGGGCTAGCATTGACACAACTAGCAACTGGCGGAGAGGAAAGAGTTTTTTCTATGGCAATGTTTGAAAGCTTATCGAAGCGGCTGGAAGGTATTTTCAACAATCTGAGTGGGCAGGGCAAACTGAGCGAGGAAGATGTCAATGCCGCTCTACGTGAAGTGCGCATGGCACTGATCGAGGCCGATGTCAACCTCAAGGTGGCACGTCAATTTGTCGAGCGCGTCAAGCAGAAGGCCATTGGCGCGGATGTAATGGGGAGCCTCTCCCCGGCTCAGCAGGTGCTCTCGATTGTGAATGAAGAGCTGGTCGAGGTTCTTGGTGGCAGCGACGGGAGAAACAAGCTGGATATGAGCGGCAATCCCGCTGTTATCATGCTGGTGGGCCTGCAAGGTACCGGAAAGACAACCACCGCGGCAAAACTGGCGAATTTCCTGCGCAAACAGGGGCAGCGCCCGATGATGGTAGCCGCCGATATGCAGCGTCCGGCGGCTGTGAATCAGATCAAAACCCTGGGAACGCAGTTAAACATTCCGGTCTATTCAGAACCGATGGGTGCCGATCCGGTAGACATTTGCGTCAACTCATTAACGTATGCCCGTGAGAAGGCTTGCAATGTGCTCATTCTTGACACGGCAGGACGTCTCACCATTGATGAGCGCTTGATGCATGAGGTATCCAGCATTCGCCAGCGGTTGCAGCCGCATGAAGTGTTGCTGGTGGCTGATGCCATGACCGGTCAGGAAGCGGTACGCGTCGCGGACGACTTCAACAAAACGCTGAGCCTGACGGGCATGATCCTCACGAAGATGGATGGCGATGCAAGGGGCGGCGCGGCACTCTCAATCCGCTCGGTCACAGGCGTACCGATCAAGTTTATGACAGTGGGTGAGAAGGCCGACGCGCTTGAGCAATTTTACCCGGATCGCTTGGCCTCGCGCATTCTGGGTATGGGCGATGTGGTCTCCCTGATTGAGAAAGCACAGGAAACGATCGATCAGGAAGAGGCGCTCAAAACACAGGCCAAGCTGCAACAGGGCAAGTTCGATCTGGAGGATTATCTCAATGCGATGCGCCAGCTCAAGCGCATGGGACCATTACGCAGCGTGATGGAGATGCTTCCGGGCTTCAACAAACTGGCGGCTGCGCCAGAGATGGAAGAAGCGCTGGAAGGCGACCAGCTCAAGTACATTGAGGCCATGATCCTCTCAATGACCAAGGAAGAGCGGCGTAATCCTGATATCATCGATGGAAGCCGGAGAAAGCGTATCTCCCGTGGGAGCGGCACCACGGTCCAGGAACTGAACCAGCTCCTGGATACCTTTAGAGAGATGCGTACGATGATCCGCCAGATTAGCTCTGGTAAGGGACCATGGGCGCAAATGGCCCGGCAGTATGGTGGCGGTGCTGGTGCAGGTGTCCCGGGAATGCCCTCTCTACCACGCCCGGGCGGCGGCAAGAAAACAGGAAAAGCCGCACGTAAAGAGAGAAAAAAGCAGAAAGCGAAAGCACGAAGCGGAAGGAGATAACCTTCTTATGCTCAGACAGCGTCAAGGAAGCGCTCTGAACAGGCTGGTACAAGTCGCGCTCGCCGCGCTGCTTCTGGGTGGGATGCTCATGACCAGCGCCTGTGGTGGAGATCCACAGGCGCAGCAGCAGTCCACCCAGAATAAAAGCAAGCTTGATAGTCTGCTCAAACACGCGAAAGATATTGGCGTACCCTCTAATCTTCTCCAATCTGTTATCAATCAGGAGCAACAATTAAACAGTACAGGTGCTCCCTTTGCTCTTTTTAATGATCAACCCATTAATGATTATTATCATAATCTATCTTCCCGCTACACCCAGCTAACTGTCCAGGTGCAAGGTATTATCACTTCCACCACAGAGCAGCTACAGACGCAAGCGGAACAGGATATGAAAACGTTCCAGACGATGCTCAACCAGCAGCGTAGTCAGAAATTGCCTATCGATAATTTTAGTAAACAATATGACACTAATCAGACGTTGATGACTACGGCCCAGTATCCCAAAGACTATCGTACGATCAGCTCAAATGCCAAAACTGCTGTACAAAGCCTGAACCTGATGTCGGCGATCTCCAACCGCCTGAAAACTTTTAAGAGCACTATCGATCAGATGAGCAAGGCACGCCTGGATGTGACGGCTATGCAGCAGCAGTACCAGGACGACCAAAAGTCGTTGAGCAGTGCATTGCTGCCCGCTGATTTCAATAATCTGGATATCCAGATCAGCGCACAATACCAGCTGGCAATAGTGCATTCTACCCAGGCACTGCCTTACGTTACTACAGCCAAGCTCAACGAGTTTGATCAGCAGATACATCTATTACAAACCTATGGTATGGACGCCAGCGTGTATAAGCAGAAGCTCGACGCCGATCGCGCGAAAATGAAGAAAGCGATGTCGCTGAAGGACTACAGCAACTTCGCCAGGCAGGTGGACGCCGATATGGCCTTGATGCATGACGATCTTGTCAAAGGCAAGGCTCAATACATGGTCAAGCAGCTGCAAAAAGAGGTCGATGCCTGGAATAGCAAGCACAAATTCCACGATCCTTACAATGGCCAGGACTACATCTATACCGGCGGATACGGGCAGGATGGCATTGGCTATTACCTGAACGCCTACCTCTCCTGGGCCGTCACGACCGAGGATTACCAGGCGATAGCCGACCAGGCCAGCGACACGATCTTTAATCTGAAGATGCTGCAGGCGGATTTAAACGATAAGACGCCGTATAACAAGGTCCATAAGACCGATATGCAGCTGCTTAATTACTATAATGCCATGAAAGGGCAGGTGATTGTCGTCTCAATGGCGGGGCAGGCGCTGCGCCTTTACCAGGATGGCAAGCTGGTCAGGTCGTTCCTGGTAACCACCGGTCGCTATGAGCGTCCTTCGC
>JAFMRP010001338.1 GCA_017354095.1 Ktedonobacteraceae bacterium | reverse complement strand
ATACGGCGTCATCGCTGGAGGAATGCTCCAGGTTATCACGCCGGTGTGTATTGTGCTCAATGATCTCTTGACTTTTGGAATCGCGCGTGATCTGGTTCTTGACAACGTGATCTATCTTGGTATGCCGCTGTTCTTGAGTCTGCCGGTTTTCTTCTGGGTGTGTCAGGCAGCGGCTCGACGCGTGGTCCAGGACAAAGCTGGTCTGGCCGTCGCTTTGCGCGCCTATGGCTGGCTCATGATTACCTGCGGTCTGCTGTTTCTCCTGGATATGCTGCACTGGGGGCCGTTGGAGGGGGGTGACCTGAGTACCTGTGCTGTTATTCTTTTCACTGACGTTGTACAGGCTGTGCTGTTCCTTGCTGCGGCTTATGGACTGGGAATACTGGCGGGCCATTCCGGTGCTCGACAGGGAGTCGCCGCACAATTGGTGAACATGCCACCATCGTTGCCTACACGCAACTGGAGGGAAGCGGGAAACGCTTAGGAGGAGTTATTTCTACCCATGCAAAAGAAAATCATCGTGAGACTGTATATTCTCTCTCTGCTGTTATCAATCTCTCCAGTTGCTACATTCGTGCTTATTCAACTGCTCTTTTTTCGATTGCCGATTATTGCGGGGCGGGGGGATCTGGCACAGACAGTTTGGATTTTCAGCACCATTTTGCTTCTGACAGCTGCAATTGTCCTGGGAATGATTGCCTGGATTGGAGCGCTTGTGAAGCAGGGCAAACAGGAGCAATGGGTATGGTTTGTCTGTACACTGCTGTTTAGTGGGATTGTCCTCTTGATCTATCTCATCGCGGTTCCTGAACGTCGGACAGTTCAATGATGGAACGGGGCATTTCCGACCGGTTCCCTTTCACTACGCCCCGACAGCTGCCTTCCACGTAACCATTATGTCCCAGGTTCTCATTTAAAGAGGTACCGAGCTTCTTCCCGCTCAGGGAGTGCATGTCTCCTGTTTGGGAAGGCTTGCTCACCAGGTGCTTGACTTCTCTCGGCTATTTCGATATAATCGTCATTAATGAAAAAAGTTTTTTTATTAATGATAATGGAGAATACTATGGCATCGGTTGAATCTGCGCTTCCTCAAGCGAGCGTACCAGATGGAGGAGTCGTCAAAGGGATCAAGGCCCTAGTACGCTTGCGCCTGGTGACTGGTCTGGTCTTGATTCTCATCATGCTGATCGGGGTCCTTGGCGCGGACTGGGATATTCAGTGGCACGCCGTCATTGGGCGCGACCGCACGCTGACCCCTCCTCATGATCTGATTTTGATCGGTATCGGATTATCAGGCATCGTGGCTCTCATCAGTATTCTGATCGAGACGAGTTGGTCACGGCGGCGCCCTGAACTACGAGCAGATAGCACCGGGTTTCTCGGCGTGCTGCACAGTTCGCTCGGTTCGTACCTGGTTGGTTTCGGAGCCGTGTGCTCGGCAGTGGCTTTCGCCCTGGATACGTACTGGCACTCGCTCTATGGCATTGATGTCTCGTTATGGGCACCGTTCCACACCATGATCTACATGGGCAGCGTGCTCAGTACCTTCGGCGTGATCTACCTCTTCCTTGAGGCGGCTCATCTTGCTCATGATCGTCGAACAGTCCTGCTCAGTTCTGCAGGTGTGGTGACGTCCCTGGGTATCCTGCTCTCCAAATTCAGTACCTTCCTATACCCGGCACTGAAAGGCTATCACCCGCACCTGGCCTCTCTCTCCATTTCCCTTTTTCCTTTCCTGATGGCATTTGTTGCGGTGTTTGTCTGTATGCTCGCGGTGAGGCTCGTGCCCTGGATGGGGGCAGCCAGCATGGTCGCGATCGTTTTTCTGCTGGTCTTGCTGCTGGTGAGCGTGTTTGTCCCCCCCATGATTGCCCTGCTGGTGCAGGCTGAGCATGAAACCTACCTGGCGCAGGCCAGTCGCATTGGTTCGACCATCATCCCCTTGCTGGGACAAACGCCAGCCCTGCTGCTGCTGGCCGTGAGCATGGATGGTGTCACCTGGTGGGGGCGACGTGGAACGTGGACGATTGCGAAACGGAACACCTGGAGACTGGTTGCTGCGGTGGTGAGTGCGTTCCTGGTGACAGGATTCAGCCTGGT
>JAFMRP010001337.1 GCA_017354095.1 Ktedonobacteraceae bacterium | reverse complement strand
GGGTGTGGCCGTCTCGCTTGAGCTTGAAACAGGGAGAAGCGGCCGGCGCAGCCTCGAAAGCAGCCCCGTGGCAGGGGTGTGGCCGTCTCGCTTGAGCTTGAAACTACGATTAGCTCCTCACCATACTCCTCGCGCAAATTGTGGCAGGGCTGATGCGGTCTCGGGTGAGATTGAAACAGAAAGGCATTTCCTGCTCAGCCGGACAGCGGATGATCTGTTTTTCCCAATCCATGGTAAAAGCTTGCTTGGCAAAGCGTTTCCTCTCACGAACTGGCCAGGCTTTGCAATACACGACCAGGTCGTCGTTGCGTTCTCGCACGAGATGGCTGCTCAAATAGGCACGGTCGATGTGCAATTCCTTTAAACGGACCGCTTGCTGCTCCAGATCCTCGCTGATCGCTTCTGTCACGCTGGCTTCCGCAACATTGGCTGATGTGATACCTACCGCGCGGATGAGACCGGTGTCCAGATCATGGAGCACATGGCGCTTGTATCCATCGACTCGCACGCTGCGGCTTTTGCGTCCATGGCGCATCTGCCCATCTTCTACGCTGATACGCCGGTCTTTTGCCTTTCCTTTGATCAGGCTTGCCTTTCCATGTTCATCGACTTCTACATCTTGCACCTTGACCTGTTGTGCAACGGAAAGAGGCGACTGAGCCAGTTGCGCATCTTCCTGCTGCAGGGTCTGCACCCAGGTTTCTCCGGCTTGTAACCCGTTCAAGATCAGTGCCAGCGCCTCGTCTTTCTGGTTTTGCTGATTCCAATCACAGCCGAGCGCAGCCTTCAAGCTTGACCCACAGACCAGTTCGGCGCCCGCCTCTTGTCCCACTTCAACCAGTTCCCTCTCTTGCTGGTCGGCCACCAGGCGCAAAACCTTTTTGAGTGCGTGCCCAACCAGATTGTAGCTATCTTCGACCCGTCCTGCTCCCCACAATGGACTGCTATCCAAAGCAGCACGTAAGACCCGTGATCCTCGCCTCCTGGCTTTGGCTGGCAAGCTCGATAGTCCGTTCGATGAGCCGTCGATCCATCTGCGCATCGATGAGACGCTTCCGAAAGGCGACAAACGTTCCTTTGCTGAACGGTGCCTGCTCCGTGTCCAGACAATCCAGCACCAACTGCCAGCGTCGATCCATGAGGGTTGCTTCAATCACTTCATCATCCGAGGCTCCCGTGTACGCTTGCACAATGGTAGCGAGGGCTCATCGTGCTGGTGGAATGGGGGGATGCCCGCGGAGACTCGGTGCAGAGAGCGTGGCAAGTTCTTCCTGGAAGGCGTCATCAAATAACGCATGGCGATGATAGCGGAGAAAGACAAACAACTTCGCGCGTTTGATGCGCATCATACTAGTTTGCTCGAGGAGCGATAGTTCAATCGAAGGATGTCAGGACAAGGGGCGCATGCAGTGCTCCTTTGCTTTTCAATACGCGCAATGGGATAGCAAAGCTTGTAGGGGGCGCGGAGCCAGCTCCCGCCATCACCCCACAAGCTTTCGCCAGTTTGAAACAGTTCCCTTTCTTCTGCCTCAATACACGTCAGAAGAGATTGCTCAAGGATTTCACCTGGAACGAGCATGAACAGACTCTATTACCATGAGCTATTACGGCGAACAAGCTCCACGACGGGGATCTTCCTGGTCGTCTTCTTCTCGTAGTCGGCAGAGCCTGGGTGAACTTGTGTCTCCTTGGCATAGATCTGGTCGCGCTCCTCACCTTCAAGAAGCACTGCCGTGGCCTCGAACTCCTCTGTGCCAAGCTCGACGGTCACCTGTGGATGGGCTACCAGGTTGTGATACCAGTCGGGGTTCGTCGGCGAGCCACCTTTGGCGGCGAAGATAAACAAGCGCTTGCCATCGAGAAGGTAGGTGAGCGGGTTGATGCGCTTTTGCCCACTTTTCGCGCCCGTGGTGGTTAGCAAAAGCAAGGTCACGCCCTCAAACGGCCCGCCCACCTTGCCCTCATTCGCGCGAAATTCCTCGATGATCTGCCGATTCCAGTCGTTAAAGTTCCATTCTGCCATATCATTTTCCTCTCAAGCATTGAGTATTGGCGATCGCGGTCGTGCTTTGCTATCGTTCGATGAGCGATTTCAAGCTCT
>JAFMRP010000029.1 GCA_017354095.1 Ktedonobacteraceae bacterium | reverse complement strand
AAGAGCGCCTTGCCTCAGGGCTGAAGGCCCGCTCCCATGTCCAACACGGTTTGCAGGTGTGCCAATGAAACATCCGGGGGCACCAGTGGCAACCTCTTGCGTAAGGCGAGATGCAGCACCTCGAACACCTGTGGGTCAACGGTGATCATCTGCTCCTCCCAGGTCTCCCTCGTCTGTTGGCTTGTTTGGGAATGTCGGATCAGCAAAACAGTAGCCCACGCCGGTGTCTGTCCAAAGGTAGCGAGGATGGGCGGGATGAGCTTCGAGCTTGCCACGCAGGTGTGCGAGCGCTACGTGCACATATTCCTGTTCCACGCCATAGATCTGGCCCCAGACCTCTTGCAGAAGGAAACGGTGCGTCGGAGACTTTCGTGGATGTTGCATCAACACACGCAAGAGGGCAAATTCTTTGGGCGTGAGATGGATCGGTTGGCCTGTGAGCCACCAGCGATGTTGTTCGATATCAAGGCAGAGCTGATCAGCCAGGATGGTCAGGACTACAGGCGCAGTGGACGCCTCCCAGGTCTCCTGCTTGCGTGCACGACGCAGCAAGGCACGGATGCGCGCATGCAGTTCGCGCTCCGGCGCCAGCAGGCGAGAGGCCGCCGATGGTGTTGTCGGTTGCGCTTTCCATAGCATCTTCATGGCGTTCTCGGCTCCTTCTCGGTGCGATAGGTGCCTGCGCTGCCGAGATACTCTGATTGGCCTGGGAGCTTTTGTGTGGGAAAAAGCAGAGGGACTTGCTGTAAGAGGATGCTCAGTTCCTGGGGATGACGGACATAGTCGATATGGGTGGTGTCGATGGTGATTTGCGGACCCTGGTAGGTTCGGAAAAAATCATCATAGGCGCAACACACCTGGGTGATGTATGCAAAATCAATATCGGTCCGGTAGACATCGTTGCGCTTCCTGAGCCGAGCCAGAATCGTATGTTCATCGGCGCGCAAGTACACCACCAGATCCGGACGCGGGATCTTGAGCAGGCGATAAAGCTGACTGAGTGGTTCCCGTTCCTCTTCGCGGAGCACCACCTTGGAAAAGATCAGACTTTTGAAGGGATGAAAGTCGCAGATGGCCAGGGTGTCCGATCCAGAGGCCAGCGGAGGGTGTGCGGTCGCGGCACTCGTCACGGTTCGGTCCTTGCCCACGTATGTCAGGGCTTCCTGATAACGGCGGGCTTGTAGCAGCAGGAAAGTATATTGTGCATGCAACGCATAATGACTGGCATCGCGATAAAAATCGCGCAAAAAGGGGTTGACCGCTACCTCTTCATAAAAAGAAGCGCTGGCTATCCGCTCAGTCACGCGCTGCACCAGCGTCGACTTGCCGACGCCGAGGCAACCTTCAACACAGATCAGCATACGTCCCTCCATCCCTGAGTGAGCTGCTGTCGCAGAGCGTGTTTGCGTTCCGCAGAGAGAAAGGAGGCCTGCACACTGTGTAAGAGACTCTGATACATCTCGCGCAGCCCAAAGCCCTGATGCTCCATGACCTTGTGATATTCGTCAGAAAGATCAATGCCAAAGAGCGCGGGGTTATCAGTGTTGAGCCCCAAAGGAATCCCGGCCTGCCAGAGTGTGCGAACGGGGTGCGCCGAATAGGTCAGCACGCGCTGGAGGCGCACATTGCTCGTTGGGCAGATCTCCAGGTGGATCTGCTGGTTCGCCAGAATGTCTAGCAGTGCTCGGTCATGCACCGCTCGAATGCCATGCCCAATGCGTTGCACTCCCAGCGCCTGCACGCCCTGCCAGATATCCTTCGCCGTGCCATATTCGCCAGCATGAGCCGTCGTACCAAGACCACATTCGCGTGCTTGATGATAGAGCTGCCGGTATTCGGCTGGCGGAAAGCCTTCTTCTTGGCCGGTAAGCCCTACCCCGGCGATGCGCCATTGATTGTGGGTGGCAAAAACCTGCTCGAAGACCCGGGTGCCAACCTCCAGGCCATGGTCGCGCTGGACATCAATGAGAAAGTGAACACGGTCGGCGATATTATGGGCTTCCAATGCCTCATTCAAGACCTCCATCACCTCCGCAAAGCGCAAGCCACGATTGAGATAGAGGAAGGGGGTCCAGGCAATCTCGGCGTAGAGAATATGGTTCCGTCGGAGATACGCTGCCACATCCGCCATGAGTAGGGCAAAATCGCCTGGCTGTGCCAGAGCCTGGCAGATTCGGTGATAGGTGTACACAAACTCATCAAAGGTTGCGAAATAGTGTGCCTCGCTCGCCTGCACGTGAGCCGGCAACGGCACCTGATTCTTTTCGCATAAGGAGCGCAAGGTCGCGGGGCGCATCATCCCCTCCAGATGCAGATGCAGCTCCACTTTGGGCAGGTGCTGAAGCTGGCGGCGGGCATCTTCATGTATCCTGGTCTGCTCCTCCTGCCGGGCCAGGTGGGTCAAGAGATCCTGTGGTGGTGGCTGTTTCAGGCTGGGATAGCCCCCCTGGCGCTAGGCCCGCAAGGGTTCGTACGTTTTTTTCGAGACCGCAGGGCTGCCGCGCAGGTAGTAGCGCCAATAGGATAGGGCGCCTGCCCCGGCATAGTCGATATTGATGCGTGGCGTGAACACCACGTCTGCAAACTGGCAGGGTGTGTCTCCTACTTCCAGAAATAACTCGTCGCCGCAGAGATCCAGACCGTTGCAGCGTCGATCAATCTGCATCGCCAGGCAGAGCTTCGAGGGGCCGTCACCGCGCTGTACTCCTGATAATGCCATGGCTTCTGGGGCACTCTCGCCATTTGTGCTCAGTGCCTGTCGACCACTCAGCAGTTCCACAGCGCGGATCAAGACTGCGCCGGGTACGGACGGTGGCTCGGTGATGAGCCCTAAGCAAAAATAGAGCCCATAAATCTGGTACACATAGGCAAACCCACCCTCACCATACCAGATCTCGTTGCGCTCGGTGCGCCGATCCCGGTAGGTATGGCTCGCTGGGTCGTAGATACCGGCGTAGGCTTCGGTCTCCACGATTCTGCCGCGCAGTATTTCTCCAGAGGGAAGCCGCCGTACCAGATAGGTGCCCAACAGGTCGCGGGCCACTTGGAGCGTGTTCCGCTGATAAAACGCGCGCGGCAGTTTCTCGGTGTGCTTCACAAACATGTTGCTCCTGCTATTATGTGATATATATTTCGTGATAAGTATCCCATGATGACATAAAAATCTCTCTTATCAATGTTCCTCATCTCGTGCTCTCATAGTCGAGATCGCCGTCGGACGTGCTGCGGCAGGAATCACAGGCAAGGTCCGTGAGCGCAGTTGGCCACAGCCCCCATCGATATCACCTCCCTTGCTGCGCTGGATGAAGACCTCATAGCCAGCCTGCTGAAGCTGGTCTTGAAAATACTCCAGGCGCGGAGAAGGCTGAAAGGCACAGTCAGCAACCTGGTTCCACTCCGAGAACTGGACGATATAGATGGCAGGATCCAGCAGCCGCAGCAAGCGTGCCAGATCCGCCTGGGTGTCATTGAGATCGGCAAAGAGCAGGTAGGTGGCGGTGACTTTCTCCCCGGACCGGGCAAAGAAATGGGTAGCCGCCTCCAGCACGGACGCCAGGGGATACTTCTTATTGAGTGGTACCAGGTGGTTGCGCACCTTGTCGGTGGTCGCATGCAGGGAGAGAAACAGTTTGTTCACGCTGGTCTCTGTTGTCTGGGCCAGATCATATATGCGTGGGACCACCCCAGAGGTTGAGAGCGACACCGTTTCGGTCAGCCCATCTGCGCGCAACTGGGTGGCAGCGGCCACGACGGCTGCAACGTTGAGCAGCGGCTCTCCCATCCCGGCCAGCGCGACGTGATCGAGCATGGCAGGTCCCCCTGCTGCACGCACGCACCCATCAATGAGGGCAACCTGGGCATAGAGTTCCTGAGCAGTGAGGTTGCGCAGCACCCGCTGCTTGCCGGTTTCACAAAAGGGACACCCGACGTTGCAGCCGACCTGGCTGGAAATGCAGGTGTAATACTGCTCGCGGAAGGTAAAATAGATCGACTCGACCGTCTTGCCATCGGCCAGCTGCCAGAGAAATTTGATACTGCCATCAGTCGAGTGCTGCTCGTGCAGGCAGGTGATCTCAGTGTGTTGCGTCATAAGAACCTCCGCTATGCGTATGCATCAGGGTGAGAATCTGCTGGACAGCCTGCTCCACCTGACCAGGCACGTTCGTCACCTGGTAGGTACAAAGCGTCTGATAAGCCAGGATCAGCCGCTCGTCTTCGGTACGATCTGGCTCTAGATCCAGCCGATGGAGAAAGAAACTGATGATAGGTGCCAGGTGTGCCAGTTCAGGCAACTTATCGGGCCGCAGCACTCCCACCCGGTCGTGATGGCGGCAGGCCATCATCTCATCGCGCAGCGTGCCGTACCAGGCGCCCCGATGGACAATCGGACAGACGATCTGCCCTGCTGCCATGGCGGCCTGGAATCGCTCCTGGGTCAAAAAGTGGTAATCCTCTGAGGTCTCCCCAGGGCGTGATGCACGCGTCGTCGCCGTTGTCAACCGTCCACACTGTGGCAACTGGTGTAGCAGCGCCTGCTGGATGGTGGTTTTCCCAGCAGCCGACTGGCCACAGAGCGCGAATAACATGGTGCCACCTGCCTTGTGACTGCTCGTCTTTCTGACGAATATGTGCGTGGAGCCACACGTTTCCCGCATGCCACTCGATCCATCAATACTTCTGTCAGCATAACAAAGCAGACTCCTACCAACCTCCTGCGTGTGCTCTCCATAACCGCGCGAGGCTCCTACCTGGTTCCCACCGCTGGTTTTCTGAGCAATGTTCGATGTTGGTGAGCAAACAGGCTTCCAGCGGAGTGCTTCGCTGGAACACGATCTTAAAATTGTATAGAATATCTATGATAAGAGATCATCCGCTTTGGAAAAGGGAACAAGTGATGTTTGCAGTATTGAAGGAACTTTATCAGCAGGATCAAGCAGATCGCCATCAAGGTATGCCCGAGGGCACACTGGAGCGAGATCGTGCACGTCGCCAGCAGGTTGCCGTGTAGCTGTCAGAGGGGGTGGTGCAGGCAGGAGAGGATTATTTCCACGCAGCCATGATTTTTCAGCATGGCGAGCGTCTCGAAGACTACTGGCAGGCTCATGAACTGGCGAAGCAAGCTGTGGCTCAGGGATATCGTCCTGCCGCCTGCTGGTTCGTTGCCGCCAGCTATGATCGCTGGCTCATGCACCAGGGCAAACCGCAAAAATATGGGACCCAATATCGCGTAGACGCAGATGGGTAGGTGCGGCTCTGGGAGGGAACACCAGTGATTGAAAATGTATGTAAAGGTCATCTTGATGGTTGTTTGCCGTTTTTTTGCCAGGTTTGGAGAATAGCTTGGTGAGCTCTCTCTTGCATGTTCACTGGAAGCATATCTGGAGGAACTGATGAATCGGGCACATGTGATCCGCCTGAACCCGACCCCAGAACAAGCTACCTATTTCCGCAAAGCCTGCGGGGTGGCACGACACTGCTACAACTGGGCGCTGGCCCAATGGAAGCAAGCACGAGCCGAGGGGCAACGGGTCACTATGCGTCACCTCAAGCGCGAGTACAACCGCATCAAGCGAGAGCAATTCCCCTGGGTATTGGAAGTAACCAAATGCGCGGCAGAGCAGGAATTTAGCCACCTCTCTGCCGCTCTCACCAATTATTTCCGTATGAAGGAAGAGGGCACACAACCCAAACTGAAGCAGGCGCGCAAAGATGGGGAAGAAGCAGGCTTTCCACGCTACAAGAGCAAAAAGCATGATCGCCTTTCTTTTTATCTCAACAATGATAAATTCCACGCAGACGGGCATTGGTTGTCCGTCCCGAAACTGGGCAAGGTAAACATGACTGAGGAACTCAGGCTCTATGGCAGGATACTCAGTGGAACGATCTTTGAGCAGGCAGGACATTGGTTTGTTTCCATCAGCGTAGACGTTCCTCATGTCATCCCTATTCATCGAGGAGGAACCGTCGGAATCGACCTGGGCATCAAGGTGCTTGCTACGACAAGTGAAGGCAAGGAGTTTGAAAACCAAAAACACTATCGCCGCAACTTGGGGCGTATTAAAGGCCTCTCCAAAGGTCTGTCTCGCAAGCAAGAGGGAAGTCAGAACTGGTGGAAGAACAGCGCGAAACTAGCAAGGACTCATTATCGCATCGGGAACCAGCGAAAAGACAGCCTGCACAAGCTGACGACATCCATCGTCAAGGACTATGCGCTCATTGGTCTGGAAGACCTCAACGCCAAAGGGATGCTCGCCAACCATTGCTTAGCACAAGCCGTCAGTGATGCCAGCTTCTTCGAGGTGAAGCGGCAATTCTTGTACAAATCTGAGCAACACGGCGGGTACGTGCAGTTGGTAGACCGCTGGTTCGCCAGTTCCAAAACCTGCCATCAGTGTGGATGGGTGAAAGAAGACCTGCGGCTCTCTGATCGGGAATGGGACTGCGAGCAGTGCGGCGCTCACATCTTGCGTGATAGCAATGCCGCTCAAAATGTGAAAGTTGAAGCGATCCGTCTGATGACGGGGGTCCCGGTAGTGGCTTCGTCGGGACAGAAATTCGCCTGTGGAGCGGGGCGCTCTGGCCCGTTGGCAACATCGGGTGAAACGCCGTGCTGTGAAGCAGGTACGAGAGTGTTGTAACACGTTTTACTACATTTTAGAAAGCAGTATAGTCACTGTCACTCGTCACCAGACAGAAGCGGGTGACCTGCTCACGATAGAAGAGATCCATGGCATCGACCGTTAAGGCAATATCTGCGGTATTTTTGCCCGAAACAATGGGCGCTTGATGCATGCCCTGGAGTCCATAGCGGGGCATGACTTCTTTCCAGCGCTGCATCGCAGGAGAAGCTATATTGCCATAGAGCCGCCGAATCATGACTCCGCCAAATTTTCCTGCTTCGAGAAGCGCAGGCGCTATGATATCGGGACTGATATTCTCGCCATCGATGAGCAGTGCCACCACCTCTACCTGAGCTGTTTGGAGCAAGGCGAGAAAGCGATGTGCCCTGCGCAAGAGCATCCTGCCTACACGAGAGAGAAGCATCTCTTGCTGAACATCTGACGCCGTTGATGGTCTCTCTTGCATGTCTTCCATCTACTATGCCTTTCTCTATTCGCGCTATTCTCTGTACGTATGCAACGTTCCTCGGCGTACGAAATGCTATAGAGATCCGCCCTCATGATCTGCACATTCCATTCATATGCTCAAGCATGTAGATATCTTTTCGACGCAGGCGCTCAACACGAGCATACTGCTTCTCCGCAGAGAGGCTTCCTGGACCAGAGGAGGCTCTGCCTGATCTCTCTCATCCATCTGATCCTGCCTGCTCAGGGACTGTGCTATCATCTGGCCCTGTGCCCGCCAACCAGCACGCCTTGAGAAAATCAGTGAAGGCGCTCATCTCCTGCTGGTATGCTTGTAATTTCTGTTGTCGCAGGTCGAGTGGGACAATTTCCTGAAAATCTGCTCCCAGGCTTTCGATGCGACTAGAGCCAAGCCAGAATCCCCGCAGCACTAACTGTTGATCATAAGGAACCGCTCTGGTGCGGTAAAAGGCTTCCAGATAGGCCATCGCTTTTTGGCTGACCTTGCTATGTTGCTGTTTGATCTCTTTTCTCACCTGGTGCGCTGCGGCAAAGAGACGTTGAAGCTCTTCCTTTGAGCTGAGGTGTTGTTCGCGTTGCTGTTGAGCGTGCTTCATCATTGCATGGAAACGTTGCTCTTCCTCGTCAAGTCCGGGCGCATAGACATCAATCCAGGGCGCGCAGGTACCATGTTCCAGATGTCCTTCGCAGGATTGACGGGTAGGCATGCCGAGCAGATTCAGGACAATGACCGTCTCCATGATACCCGCATCGATCCCTTTGCCCAGTTTATCGGTAATCTGTGCATAGCGCTCCGCCATCCGCTGCCACTGTCTTTCTTTTTCTGCCGGTGTTACAGGAATATCCATCATTCCCTCTCATCTGCTCTAAGGTCACTTCTCTGTCGTCTATTATCTCAAGTGGAGTGGAGGTATCGTTTTCCTGCCCGTGCTCTGCGTTTCACAGGAGCATCTGTAGCTAGTTTATCACCATCAGAGGAGCCAGAACAGGAAGCCGCACCGTCCTCTCCTATTCTCTTTTCCCATGAGTGGGGCGGTCGCCGCTGGATGGGACATCGAGGGTGGCAGACATTTCCACCAGGCGCAGCGCCTCGGCGATGGCGCGTTCCAACTGCGGATCGCGGTGCTGGGCGAAGTCCTGGGGAGCAATGTCCACTTCAATATCAGGATCGGTTCCATAGTTTTCGACCTGCCAGCCAACATCCTTGAACCAGGAGAAGAATTCAGGTTGGGTGGTGACCGTGCCATCGACCAATGTGTGGCGTGGCGCGATGCCAATCACGCCGCCCCAGGTTCGCATGCCAATCAATGGACCCAAGCCCAGCAGTTTGAAGCTGTGACTGAAGATATCACCATCGGAGCCTGCCTGTTCATTAGTGAGCGCCACCAGGGGGCCACGTGGCGACTCATACGGAAATGGCAGCGGCGCACGCCAGCGCGAGAGCTTATAGCCAAGGCGGCGACGGGCCAGTTTCTGCAAGAGAAGCCCCGAGACTCTTCCCCCAGTATTCCAACGCACATCGACGATGAGCGCGGGATAGTTATATTCACGCAAAAAGCTCCGGTGGAATTCAGCGTAACCTGGGCCATACATATTGGGAATGTGCAGGTAGCCCACCTGGTTGTCCGACGTTTCATGCACCAGGCGACGATTGCCCTCCACCCAATCGCGGTAGCGCGCCGGGAATTCACTTCGCAGCGCTTTGACGGAGATGACGTGGGCCTGTTTCGTCTGTGCGTCCTCGATGGTCAATTGCACCTCCTGCCCTGCCTGGTTGACCAATAGGGCCTGAGGCGGACGTGCAGACCTCACGCGCTGCCCATTGATGGCCAACACCGCATCTCCCTCAGCCACATCCAGGCCTGGTCCCGTCAGGGGCGAGGTCGCAGTACACTCAGCAGGGTCCCCTTGTATGATGCGCGTCAGGCGGTAGCGTTGATCAGTGGCGTCATAGCTCCAGTCAACGCCGAGGAAGCCCTGGCGGTAATTTGGTCCAGCGCGGTAGTCGCCACCGTGTTCGTAGGCATGCGAGGTTCCCAGTTCGCCCTGGAGTTCCCACAGCAGGTCGGAGAGTTCAGAGCGTGAACTGACCCGCTCCAGCAGCGGGGCGTACCGGGCATACATCGCCTCCCAATCGACGCCCATCATGTTTTCATCCCAGAAGTGTTCGCGTTGCAGGCGCCAGGCTTCAGCAAACATTTGGCGCCATTCAGATGCGGGCTGCACCGAGACCTTGACCCGATGCAGGTCCAGCCAGCCACTTTCGCGGCCTGGATGATCACCATGATTGCCCTTGGGTGGTTTCTCACCTGCCTTGAGCACACGCAATCGTGAGCCCTGGCGATAGAGGAGCGTCCGGCCATCCCGGGAAAGCTCAAAACTCGTCACTCCCTCAATGAGGCACTCCTTTTTATGGCGTTCGAAGTCATAGCAATCGATATGGCCCCCGCGCTGCTGCTCATCACTTTTTTCAAGCGGGAAGGACAGAAACAGCGCTTTGCCTTTCATGCCCCGTATCGTAGAGTAGCGCCCCTCATCGACAGGGAACGGCAGAACCCGCCTACGAATGCCATCCAGATCGATGACCATGGGGGTCACTTGCCCAGATAGCACATCGTGTGCCTGCCGCGCCTGGGCATTGCTCTCGGTGTCTACCTGCGTTGAGGGTGTGGCTCCCTCTTTGACAGGATCTCCCAGTGCTTTGGGTTCAGGGACAAAGGGTGACTTCTGATCGTGGCGTAGCAGCACGACATACGGTTTGCCACCACGTGGAAATCCCAGATCAAACTGTAAGCTATCGTAGACAGGCGTAAAGTGGCGATAGCCAATAAAGTAGAGATAGTTCCCCTCGGGATCGAAGCTCGGGCTGATATCGCGAAGCACTGGATCGGTCACTTGATACGTCTCTCCTCTCTCCACCTGGCATACCTTCAGGGCTGCCTGCTCATGCGAAAGGAAAAAGCTGTAGGCCAGCCAGCGCCCGTCGGGCGACCAGCAGGGATCGCCAAGAGCGCGGTAGGCGCTCTGATCCACCACCCGCGCCGTTCTGGTCTCCAGGTCTACGACCAGCAGTTCCTGACGATGATTGGTCACGGCCACCATATCCTGGGTCGGAGCAACCGTCAGGTGGTTCACCCGTCCCAGATCAAGCTCCGCGAGAAGCGTCGTGCTCGCCGTTTCAGGATGAAACAGGACGAGTGCCTCATAGCCAGGCGCATCGCAAATCGCCAGCAGGCGTTGTCCATCATTGAGCCATTCCAGGAAGCGATAGCGCACTCCATCAGGCTCTCCATATTGCATGACGGGGCCTTCCCAATGTCCCAGGCTCAATGCCTTCCCGCGTGTTGTCAACGCCAACCGGTGACCCTGGGGATGCAACGCGAGGGTATCCAGGTAGCGGCTGGCGGAGACAAACTTGCGTTGACGCTGCGTGCGCAAGCTGGGCAGTTCGAGATCGAGGCGACGCGAATGCTTGATCTCTGGATCGTAGAGATAAAGGTCAGCACCAGCGTGATACACCAGGCGTTGCCCATCACTGCTGAGGTGCCGTGCGTAGAAATCGGTATGGTGAGTATGGCGACGCACATCTTCGCCGGAAGGAGTGCACGAATAGAGGTTGCCAATGCCTTCATGATCGGCAAGAAAATAGAGACGCTCACCGGCCCAGCAGGGATCAGTCACATTGCCTGCCAGGTGCAGCAGCCGTTGAAAGGTTCCCGATCCGGTCGCATCACACCAGAGATGACCAACCTGTCCCCCACGATAGCGTTTCCAGTGGGCATAATCCCGTCTCTGATTATGGCGTCCAAGGACCACCTCGCCACCGGGACCCAGGGCGAGGGTACTGGCCATGCCCCATTGGGTGAGTTGACGCGGCAGTTCCCCCTGTGGTTTGACGGCATAGATCACGTCAAAGCTGCGTGCAAACTGTCCAGCGTTGCTGGCGTAGAAAATCTCGGCACCATCAGCTGACCAGCCCAGGACGCGACATCTACCTGCCTGGTACGTCAGGCGCTGTGCAGGCCCACCCAACATGGGCATGATGAAGACTTCGCTTGGCCCTTCTTCCCTCCCGACAAAGGCCACCCAGGATCCATCGGGCGAAATGCGCGGATAACGAACTTCTGCTACTCCCGCCGTCAAGCGCTCTGCCCGCCCTCCCGTGCTGGCGACCAGCCAGAGATCATCTTCAGCCACAAAGACGATGCGATCCTGAAAAATCGTGGGGAACCGAAGGTAGCCTTGCGCAGCCATTCGTATAGACTCCTTCCTGGCACAGGACTACGGGCACGACTCTCGGCGCTTGAGCAGTTCAGCACCTGACCGAACCTACGAGCGTGACTCAACAGAGAACGTTCCAGCTTCTTCCAGTGTAAGAGAAAATCCTCCTACCGGACTCCTACCGGGCGGGCTTTGTCTTTTCTGCATGTCCTCGGTCGTCAGACGAAAGCCCTGTACCAGAGCAGAACTGGTGAAGAAAAGGCAGAGATATGCTCTACAGCAAGCAAAACCGCGAAATCCAGAGCAGTGATCTTTTCCTGTAGTATAGCACTACTATGCATCTGCACCAGACAGTTTCTGGGCCCTGAGTGTGAAGTGATAATGGCCGTGAGGGGTGACGTGTACCTGATAGGCGTCCTGGCCTGGACGCCCCAGCCGTATCCAGGATCGTACAATCAGTGCCGCATTATAGCCAGTGCCAGTCCCGATTTCTAGCACCCGCAGGCTGGGAGCCAGATGAAGCGCTTCTAACAGAGCAGCTATAATCGTGGGTTGTGGGCTAGAACTGCTTGCATGTTGCTGCTCATCAATCTGAGTAACCAGCACTCGATCCTGATACACAGTGGATGTTTCAGCCTCCTGGCGTCTCCACTCCATCCCCTGACGTGTATAAAAGTACGGAACAAAGCAGCGACGATCAACGTGCAAAAATGCGTTCCGTACAACTGGAGCGAGTGCTTTTGTTTGCTCCATGTTTTTGGACCAAGACTCCGGCTCGCGCATCATAAAAATGAGCGCGAGCCTCACATCTGCTAGTAACACATATGGTTAGTTATCGCAACTCTCAAAGCTGATCCATCTGAATGCAAGAAAGAAAGTACTCTCTCTCATTGCCAAAAAGCACATGTTAAGGCATGTAATGCTTCAAAAAATTCCAGGGTTTCTAGCGGTTCCGAATAACCATACGCTTGAAGGAAAGTAGTGAGATAGTCTGAGTCTGGTAAGCTCAGTCTCATGCTAAACAATGCCGTTGCCAGATCAAAACGGCGATCAGCATATCCTCCTAACGACCAATCAATGATACCCATGACCTGAGCATTCTGGATAATAACATTTGGCAAGCAATAATCGCCATGACAAAAGACCAGATCATTTGAAAGGGAAGGCCGATGAGCTTGAAGTTTGGCCAAAAGCTGTTGTGCATCTTCCCCATCGAAGCGGCTGTTCGTGCCAGCGACACAGGCACCACGTGATTTTGCTTGAATGTTTGTCCCTACCCATTGTAATGTCTGCGTCAGCCAATCGGTTGGTTGCGACAAATCTGGCGCCCAGCCATGCACACGACGAAGCGATTGAGCATAGTGTTGAATAAGATGATGACGCTCGTCAGCACTGGAATGGTTGAGAGCGACATGCAAAGGATCTCCCTCAATACAGGTAAATAAAAAGGCATGGCCGTGATCAGTCTCAGCGTCTCCCAGTGGTTGTGCGACGAAAGGAGCGTAATGCTGTAAGGCGGTGAGAATCTGGCATTCCTTGATGAGTGCATTGACCATGGAGGGACTGTCTGTCTGTTTGAGTATGAAACGCCCATGTGGAGAGGAGAGAATACATACCTGGAATGCTGTTCCTTGTGGAGGATGCTCAATGGAATCTACTTGTCCAACATAGGATACCAGTTTTTCTGGCAGCACAGAACGCAGAGATGCAGTCTTCTTATTGTGCGCTTTCTTCATCAGCCATATTCTACCCAACAGTAAGGACGAGTGCAACTTTTCCAAGGGGCAGTATTGCCAGCGAAAAAGCGTTTAGCCGCTATGTTCCTGTTGCTGGATAGAAAGGCGCAGACCTTCAAGGTACTGGCGGTGCCGTGTCAGTTCTGCCTCTCACTCGGCGATTTTGATATCCTTCTGGACGTAACTCTGGAGAAGCAGGCAAACTTCTACAGAGAAATCGCTGGCGATCCCCATCTGCAAGTAGCTGCACTCATACGCCAGGCCAATCTCTATTTCTACCGAAAACGCCCTATGCAGATTCTTCAGATGTATCAGCAAGCGGCGCAATTTCTGAATTTATGCCTATGATTGCAACAGACTCAGTAGGAGTCCGGTAGGAGTGGGAATTGTTATGATTATCTATCATAAGTGATGCGTTATCGTACAGTATCGAGTGTCACGTGAAAAAAGGAGCTGATCATGATGATGAGTGTGTTGCACCAGCCAGGCGAGAATAACCAGACCTCGCGTTTTCGACTGGTGTTGGTTGCCCAAGGGATGGCAACCTTGCCTGGCAACAGTTGCAAAGATACCTGCCAAACGCCAGTACCACCGAACACCTGTAAATTGGAATGTAGTACTGATGCTCCGTTCATGGACTGGGTCGAGGAAGTGCCTACCCCTGTCGTTCGCTAAGCCTGTTGACAAGCACCATCGCATGGCGTATCTCCTCTGATGGCATCAGGAGAACCCATGCCATACGATGGTGCTCTCCGAGAGAAGGACACTGATGAATATTTGTCTGATCGGAAAATTTTTCCCCATTCAAGGCGGTGTGAGCAAGGATAATCAGTGGGTAGCTCTTTCCCTTGCCAAAGCAGGCTTTCAGGTTCATGTTGTCACGAATGCAGAAGAGGTTGAATCCCAGTATCGTTGTCTCAACTGGTCTCCCTTGCCGCCCTTGCCGCTGAATTGCCCAGGAAGCATCAGCGTTCATACCACAGATAAGGCACAACGCCGTCACTATATTCCTTATGCCAATCCCTTTGTCACGAAATTGGCCTCCCTCGCTACCACGGTCATTCGGACCTACCACTGCGAATTGATCTATAGCTATTATCTTGAGCCGTACGCCATCGCAGCCTCACTTGCTTCTCACTGGACTGGTATTCCCTATGGGCTGCGCCATGCTGGGAGTGATGTTGGTGCCTTGTTCCAATCACCAGAATTGCAGGCAGCGTACCGCGAGGTCATTCTGACGGCGGACTATCTTGTGGTCTCGCCTGCAACCTATCGTCGTTTTCTCCACCTGGGTGTCACTCAAGACAAGCTGTATTTTCCGGTTGGGACTCCTTTGCCACCAGATCTCTTTACTCCCAATGTAGAGCCTCTCGATGTCAACGCGCTGTTGGCATGGATGCAGGAACATCTGCCAGTCGAACCCTATTATGATGTGTTTCGCCGCCTGGCACAGAAAGCCTTTGATCCTACGCTCCCTCGTATTGGCATCTATGGCAAAGTGGGGGAAGTCAAGGGCAGCTTTGACCTGG
>JAFMRP010000310.1 GCA_017354095.1 Ktedonobacteraceae bacterium | reverse complement strand
GTGGCCGGCGCCCGTGTCACGTTCGAGCCTGGCGCTCGCACGGCATGGCATACTCACCCGCTGGGCCAGACCCTAGTTGTAACGGCTGGCAGTGGCCGGGTACAGCGCTGGGGAGGTCCGATTGAAGACATTCGTCCGGGGGATGTGATCTGGTTCGAGCCGGGGGAAAAACATTGGCATGGAGCCGCGCCAACCACAGCCATGACGCACATCGCCATTCAGGAGCGGCTCGGCGGCAAGGCGGTTGACTGGATGGAGAAGGTGAGCGACGAGCAATATCGAAAGTAAGGCTGCTGCCACCAATGTGGTTGCCCTGTGCCAGACCTTCACATTTACTGGCTTCATTAGAATCAAGACGGCCCCTCTGATTTCGCAGACATGCGGATCTGGCTCAAGGGCGGTGATTTTCTCAGTGATTGAGAGAGCGTCGCGGCCAGGGCCGTAATGCCCTGGGGGACAAAGAGGACTACCACAGTCCAGATTGGGCCAATCCACTGAAGCAGCCCGCCTGTGATCAGTAGACCGAGAGGTTGACCTCCAAACGCAAGCAGTTGAAAAATGCTATTGACGCGCCCTTGCAAGTGATCCGGTGTGATAATGAGGCGATAGCTGAACTGTGTGGCGTTAAAAATGGATACATTGATAAACACCAGAGCCACGGTCACTCCGAAGATCAGCGTATTGGGGACGAGAGGAAATGTAAGCCAGCCGATGGCCCAGATCCAGGCTGAACAGATCATTAACCCGCCAAAGGGGAGACGTTTTTGCAGTGGTGGTGCTAACAACGAGCCGGCGATACTTCCGATGCCGCTGCTGGCAAAGATGGCGCCAATCATGAACGGAGTAGCGTGCAGTCTTTGGGCTAAGGTAATCCAGACCAACATATACCCATAAATAGGGGTTCCCAATCCACAGTAGAGCAGAGCCAGCAAACGTAGCAGAGGCGTATGCCAGAGCCAGACCAATCCTTCCCAGATCTCCTTCCAGATCGGGCCGGGCACCCGGGTCCGCTCTTGTTGAAACTTCGTGCGCATGAAAAAGAGGCCCAGCACCGAGCAGATATAGGAGAGAGCGTCCAACAGGAAAGGCACAGCGTGGCCCAGACCATAGAGCATCCCTCCCAGGAGTGGACCGAGCAACAAAGAAAGAGAACCGCTGGCGAAGTTTTGAGCAAGGGCTGTGGGAAGCTGCTCTTGCGAGACGATGCGAGGTAAGCAAGCTGCATCGGCAGGATAGAAAAAGGTAAAGAGGGTTCCCTCGATCAGCGCGACCAAACAGAGTTGAAGCAGGCTTAAACGCCCTAATATCAGCGCCACGGCGATGCTGCCCAAGGCCACGGCACGGCCTGTCTCGCATAACAGCATCACTTTCCGGCGATCCCAGCGGTCTACCAGCGCTCCTGCGGGCAGAGAGAGTACGGCAAAAGGCAGGCCACGCAGAGCTCCTACGAGGCCTGCCTGTGCTGGCGAAAACGTCAGAGCCAGAACCAGCAGGGGCAGCGTGACCTGTGAGATTTGAGTGCCGATGCTGGAGATCCATTGCCCGCTCCAGAGCAACAGATAGTCGCGATTGCTCCAGAGAGGCGGAAAAGGGCGTCGATCTCTTGTCTCGACTTCCACCTGAGTATGAGCGACAGGATCATAGGTACGCGGAGCGTTTGAGGAGTTGCGTTCTTGTGACATACGATTGGCTTCCATTCAGAACTGAAAAAACAACATCATGTCTCACCGCGAGGAGCGGGCACAGTCCGCAACAGGGAGATTACTGAGAAAAGGGGTAGAAGAAGACGTGCCCGCGCTGATACCGAACACGTCGGGGGAGAATCAAAGCATAAAGAATCACGTGCAAGAGGGGGGCATCTGACATAATCCGCCGCCTTTGCTTACCTGCTGCAAGCAAACAGATCACGTAGCGCCTATTCCTGCCGCGTAAGCCCGGCGTATTCGCTTACGCGGCCTCTACATTCATGGCGAGGTATTTGTTGATGCTACCACAGTGCCAGATGTCTGAGTGGTCGATGCGATTTATCTGCATGAAAAAAAGTGTACCTGAGCGTTTGTGGGTTGTCAAATATTGGAAGCGTCGATTATTCTGGTTAGCTACTGACCTCAGCACTGGTTACCAAATTATGGTAGATTGAGAGATGTGAGAAGAACAGACGAACAAGCAG
This sequence comes from Ktedonobacteraceae bacterium, assembly GCA_017354095.1. Taxonomy (GTDB): domain Bacteria; phylum Chloroflexota; class Ktedonobacteria; order Ktedonobacterales; family Ktedonobacteraceae; genus Bu33. Next base: position 4,022 of record JAFMRP010000310.1, on the reverse strand, counting down.
GTGATATGAGAGAGCGGTGACTCCTGAGGGCATGGAATTTGTATGAGCAGGGATGGAAATAACAAGAGATAAGGATTTCAAGCAAGAAATGATAGAGATGGATTATCAAATGTTTCTCCTGAAGACGCTCACAGGCGCTTCCCAGATAGCGCGTGACCGTTTTGGAAACGTCTCATCAGTGAGAAAAGCTGGCGACCCAAACCAGGTGGTTACTGAGGCTGATATAGAGATAGGAAGCATGATAATCGCAGAGATCCAGCGGACCTATCCAACACATAATATCCTCGATGAAGAGGCAGGTATCTTTGACAACTCTTCTGCTTATACGTGGGTGGTTGATCCTATCGATGGGACGAGTAATTTTGCGCAGGCAAGTCCGCTCTATGGCTGTATGTTAGGGCTGCTCAAAGACAGTGAGCCAGTTGCCGGTGGTTTCGCGCTTCCTGCGTTTCACGAAATCTATACCGCTGAAAAAGGAAAAGGGGCATACTGTAATCAGCAACGTGTGCGGGTGCAAGATGATAAGGAGTTGCTTTCGGCCCTGATCGCCTATGGAATAGAAGGGGATCAGGAGGATGCAAATAGAACCAGAAAGGAATGCGAACTCCTGGCAGAAATCATCCTGGCTTGTGGAGGTGTACATACAAGTGGGAGCGTTTTTGATGCTGCGATGGTTGCGAAAGGCGTGTATGGTGGCTTTCTTTATCGGAACTGTAAAATTTGGGATAATGTGGCACAGCACATCTTGCTTGAGGAAGCAGGAGCTCTCTATACCGATTTTTTTGGCCAGCCAATCGATTACAGCCATCCTTTGGCGAAAGCAACAGAGACGTTTCATTTTTGTGCAGCTCCCCCTGCTTTACATCGTCAACTCCAGCGGATTATTTCCACATGGCGGGGAAAGTGAGGAAATCGCGATGAACAGAACTGATCGATTGCTGGCGATTGTGCTGGAGCTGCAGCGTAGGGGGCGGCAGCGTGCTGAGGACCTGGCAAAGGTGTTTGAGACCAGCAAGCGTACGATTTACCGGGATATTCTGGCTTTATGTGAGGCTGGAGTTCCGATTATTGCTATACCGGGTCAGGGTTACTCGCTCATGAAGGGGTATTTTTTGCCGCCGCTCAGTTTCACGACCGAGGAGGCGACGATGGTGCTTCTGGGCAGTGATTTTATGGCGAAGAATTTTGACGCGCAGTATCGCGCGGCGGCGGAGTCGGCGACGCGCAAAATTGAGGGGGTGCTGCCTGAGGCGTTGCGCGATGAGGTGCAGTATCTGAGGAGCAATATTCTTTTCCTGGGTGCGATGACTTCTCATACGAAAGAGCACGAGACGTTGCAGCAATTACGCCGGGCGCTGCTTGATCGCAATACGGTACGGTTTTGTTATCATACGCGTCATCGTAGTGATGGGCAGAGCGGTTCACATAGGCGCGAGGCTGATCCATATGGTCTGGCGTATTTTCTGGGAACCTGGCACCTGGTGGCATACTGTCATATGCGCCAGGATATGCGCAACTTTCGTCTTGATCGCATAGAGGAGCTGAAGCTATTGTCACGCACGTTTACGCGTCCGGCCAATTTTCGGATGATGCCGCGTGAGAGGGAGCAGCCGAGAAATATGGTGGTGCGGGTGCTGTTTGATCGAGAGGTTGCGCGCTGGGTACGCGAGGGAAGATCTTACTATGTCGTTGCTGAGGAAGAGGTGGAGGAAGGTCTGCTGGTGACGCTGATGATTCGCCAGGAGAGCGAGATTTTTCAATGGCTATTGAGCTGGGGGAGTCGTGCAAGGGTATTGGAGCCTGTTTCGCTCAGGGAGCGCCTGGTTGAAGAGGCCCGGGCTATGCTGCGGAATGCGCAAAATGTGGGTAGTCCGATAAAGTGAAAACGCTGCTGACATACTGTTGTCACAATCATCGAGTACACTGCTGGTAGAGATAAATAAACAAGATACGAGGTCTGGATATGAGCCGGGCGTCGTTGTAGCAAAAGAGAAGGAGTAATGCTATGTCTGCTATGCCAGTGCTTGATTTTGTGGTTTTCTACGTTTCGGATATTGAGGAGTCATTTGCATACTTTACGGAAAAGCTGGGATTTCAACCTATTCCAGAACAGAGCGGACCGATCTTTCGTGCTTTAAAGGGTAATGAAGAGAAGATTGGTTTTGGCTTGAACCTGGTAAGTGAGGAGACGCCGCCAGCGGGTACGGTGGAGTTGTACTTTGGGACGGATGATCTGGAGGGGCTGCACACGTCGCTGACCGCGAAGGGCGCGGGGACGGCGTCGATTGTTCACATGCCTTTTGGCTCGATCTTCAATGTGCAGACGCCCGACAGGCACGCGCTGGTGATGCTGCAGCCGCCGGCCAGGTAGGTAGTATGTGCTGATATAGGGTTGAATGGTCAACAGGCTGGTGTATGGGCCGGCCATCTGCGCATACACCAGCCACCCGCGTCCCCCGGCCACCCGCAAGGGGTGGCCTTACATGTTCCATGGGCACGAGGGTTGATAGGTGGCGAGCAGGCCCCTGCAAGGGGGCCTGCAGTTCTCATGGGCGTGGATGGGGTTAGGGAAAGCGTATTGTGGGCTATGGATGCCTGGTCAGTCTCTGGTGGGTGAGCGCCAGTAGCGGCGACTTTCCAGGGTGTCTCCCATCTGATTGAGTGTGCTGGAGACGAGGCCGACCTGCTGCAGACGTGCCAGTTCGTTGTGGATTTGCAGCACGTGAACTGGACCAGAAGTATGCTGTTTCTGATATATTTCAGGGAAGTAGGGACCCTGCCTCTGCTCTACCGCGTGCTGGATATCGGCCAGAGTCAGACTTGAGGCCTGATCAGTGGTCAGGGTGCTGAGGATAAGATCGCTGAGTTTGCGTTTCGACAGGCGATCTTTCTCCTGTTTGATTTTCTGGGGAGTTGCGCGTTTGGCCCATGATTCGCCTGTGAAACGGACTTCAAAGCGGCAAACGGCGTCTCCTCTTTTCTGGCATGTGTGCTCATGCACGTATGCGCGTTCGCCAAAGCGTTCCGCGGCCCCATAGATGCATCCTTCGAGCAACGCGCATAAGTGACGATGACTATCGTATGTCAGCATCATATGATGACGGTCTTTAGAGAGGAATTCGTAGTTAAATAGCGGGGGCATTAACCCATCTGGAGTTCGACGCATCTGTGCGTGGGCGTCGCGCATCAGTAGTAGGAGGTCGTAGCCCGTCCAGGCCTGGGCCAGTAGATAGCCACAGAGGTGCTCAACCAGGTTATCGAGCATAAAGTAGCGCCCGTATTCTATCAGTAAACGGTCCTCTGAAACCGAGGTCAGCGAGCTTGCGATATTGAGTCCTTGCACCAACCATTCATCGGGGTATGTTTTGCCAACCAGCGGCAACTTGTCTGGCGTTTCGTTCAGTGCTTCGCGGTAGCTCGCGAGCATTCTTGAGCCAAAGCGCTCAGCGAAATACTTTTCCCAGACAACGAAAATAATCCCTTTCATGGGTTGTCACATCCTTTACATAAATCGTAGACGGCAGTCCTTGCGTATGAGAAACAAGCTAAAAGATTGCTCCCCATTAATCAAATAGTAAATTCATGGATAATCATATATCAATGTATGTCATTGAATGTTGGACTAAATACCCATATCAGGTTAAGATGATGCGGCCCTTCGTTCCCGGCCACCCGCGAGGGAGGGACCCTACATTTCCGGTGGGCGAGAGGGAGGTGAGGGAAGGTGTGTAGAGTTTGGTGGGGAGCGAGCCGGCCACCCGCGAGGGGTGGCCTTACATTTCTGGTGGGTGAGAGAGAGGTGAGGCTGCGGGTCTCAGGGTTGTTTTAATTTGCGTCGCATCCAGATTCCGGAGATTACCATGATGATGCCCAGGGCGATGATGGTGTAGATCATGACGTGTGCGGCTGTGCCGAAGCCGTTCGCGGCGGCGTTGAAACCGGACATCTCCGGGAATCCGTCCACAGGTTGAGTCATGGCATTGACAATCGCTTCAAAGAACGGTAGTGTGCCGGCTGCAGGG
>JAFMRP010001336.1 GCA_017354095.1 Ktedonobacteraceae bacterium | reverse complement strand
GATGGCTGCTGGGACGACGCCGCTTCAATGTCCTGTCTATCCGGCACCGTGTAGCCCTGGTCTGGACCTTTAGCCTGGCCTATCTGGGCCTGGTCGGCCTGCTCACCTGGCAGGCTCTACGCGCGCAGCCACTGCTCGCCCCGGATACCCTGACGTTGCAGGCCTGCGCGGTTCTGCTGGCTGTTACAGGGCTCACTATGACCGGCATTATAGCCCACGCACGCATGAAAAAACCCTTGGCATAATCTTCAGGGATCTCCGCTTGCAAGTAGATCTGACATCATAGAGAGTGGGCGTATCCGGGATAGAAGCCAGATACGCCCACTCTCTGGTCTGCTTGTTCTCACTACTCCGGTCGCAGAGTAGCCCGCTCGCTCACCACACCATACCTGACGGGGAAGAGCCTTACAATGCCCGGCCAGAAAAGCATACATACTGTCAGAAGGCAGAGCACACCGGCAGAGATGAAGGGGGCTTCGGCCTTCACACCGTAGAGCACACCAGCCAGCGTGGCCCCCAGAAAACTGCCGAACGTTCCCGCAGCGGTAAAGTTGGCCTGCACCTTGCCTTTGACGTTGGCCGGTGTAACATCGGCCAGCAGGCCATCCAACGAGCCTCGCACAATCGCAGCCGATGATCCCTCCGCGACAGAGAGTACGATCAACCAGAAGGGTGTATTGAGCCAGCCATAAATACAGAAAATGATGCCAAAGCACAACACACCCAGCACGGCCAGCCAGTAGCGGCCATAGCGGTCGGAGAGCCGCCCCATAAACGGCGTGAGGACCATCAATGGTATGGCGAAGGTGGTGAAAGAAAGACCTATCTCCGGCAGGGAGGCTCCATGATCCGCCATATACAATACCCAGATCGCGGAGATCACGCCTTGCGTTACCTGCAAGATCAATTGCAGCAGGTACGCCAGCAGCAACTGGCGCGTAAACAGCCCCTTGAGCGTCACCGGAACCTCCAACGCGCCTGTATGCTCTTTGGCCGCTTTAGGGGCAGGCAGCAGAAGGGTGGCGAAAATACTGAGCGCGAGCACCGCGCTGGCCAGCACAAATGAGAGCGTATAGCCAGTCTGGCTGGCCATCAGCGAGCCAACGACCGGTCCGAGCAGAATACCTCCTGCCTGCGTGGCACTCAGCATGCCCAGTGCCTCGCCCTGGCGTGTGCTCGGCGCGATGACGTTGACCATCGCGCGCGCTGGCGGCAGCACGCTCGCCGAAGCAATGCCTTCAAGGCCGCGCAGGACGATCAGCAAGATCGGGTTCTGCGCGGGAATATAGGCCAGCATTAAAAAGGTGTGCGCGAGCAGCCCAATCCACAGAACCCTGCGATGGCCAAAACGGTCGGAGAGCCAGCCTATGAAGGGAGCCGAGAGGAAGCCGGTCAACAGAAAAACGGAGGTCATCAGGGCGATCTCGACGCTTGATGCCCCTACTTCACGCCCATAGAGGGCACGCAGCGGCATGATGAAGCCAAGCCCCAAAAAAGAAATACCAACGATCAGAACCAGGGCCAGCATTGCAGGGGTATAGAGCGTGTTAAATCGACTTTTGCCCAGTATATTTCTCATAAATGTTTTTGCCCCTATTCTAATATACATATCGATAAGATTGGCTGTTTGCTCCACGGTGCGGTATGCTATCTGGTGGGAAGGAATGATGTCGAAGGGCGAGATCGTGAAACGAACACATAGAACACTTCGGACAGTTTTGACACTCCTGACATATATAACACTTCGGACGAAGACAGCATTCCCATCATGTAAAAGTGTTCTAAGGGTCCTTGATTGTTCTTTTTTGGAGATTGATATGATAGGAATGTCGCCCCCGCCAAAGGCGTTCTAACTGTTCTAAGTGTTCGTTTCATGAACAATCAGAGACCTGGCTGGACACACAAATATAGCCCTCGCTCTCTATTCCATCAAAGAGCAAGGGCCAGAGCTTGCCTGAAAACGAGCTTAGCCTCCTGCAGGGCCACCCTCCAGGCCCGGCTTCGTCATATTCTCGGGATTGAGGATGCGGTTGAGATCATCCTCTGAAAGGCTGGTGCGCTCGCGCGTGACCTCGCGGATTGTGCGCCCGCTCTTGTAGGCCTC
>JAFMRP010000309.1 GCA_017354095.1 Ktedonobacteraceae bacterium | reverse complement strand
CGCCGCAGGCGATTCCTTGCAGACCGCCTGAGCGCGCAGCGCGCAAGCCTTACCGCCAGATGACGCGCAGCGTAGGTGCGCCAGCACCGTTTCTGGCGGACTTTCAAGAAGACGCGCCAGCGTCGTTGGCGGTCTGGACAAGAGGGCGGCACACCCGTCAAACGCAGTTTGACAGAGTAAAACAGTGCGACTGAATCGCACACAGGAGAAACAATGACACGGAAAGGCTGGCTTCTCTTCCTGGCTGTTTCAGTATTCTGGGGCATCCCCTACTTTTTCATCAAAATTGCTGTACAAGAGCTGGACCCGGCCGTGGTGGTGTTTGCCCGAGCGCTCATCGCGGCTGCCGTGCTGCTGCCAATGGCAATCCTGGGGAAGACACTGCTCCCAATGCTCAAACACTGGCCCATCATCCTGCTCTTCGCGGTGATCCATATGGTCGGAGCATTCCTGCTGATCAGCTACGGCGAACAACATGTCTCGTCCTCGCTCACCAGCTTGCTCATCTCCGCCAATCCATTGATCGTGGCGCTGCTAGCGCTGGGCTTCGATAAAAGCGAGCGCGTCAACGGCCCCCGCCTGGTGGGACTGCTCATCGGCCTGGTTGGGCTGGTGGTCCTGCTCGGCTTCGACATAGGAGGCGATGGACTGCAGTGGCTCGGGGCCATATTTATCCTGCTCGCCGCTACCGGCTACGCGATTGGCGCTATGCTGCTCAAACGCCCGCCGCTCGTCGCGTTGCCCAGAACCTCCGTGGCAGCCGCCGAGTGCAGCATCACAACTATCGTTCTGCTGCCGGTGTTGCTGATACGGCTCCCCGACCATGTGCCCAGCCTGGGAGTGATAGCGAGCCTGCTCGTGCTCGGCCTGATCTGCACCGCCCTGGCCCTGCCAACCTTCTTCGCGCTCATCGCCGAAGTCGGAGCCAGTCGTGGCACCGTCATCACCTACGTCAATCCCGCCGTCTCAGTGCTGCTGGGTGTGACACTGCAGCATGATCCACTCAGCATCGCCACCATCGCGGGCTTCCTTTTGATCATCGGCGGCTCCTGGCTCTCCACCACTGGCTCCATCCCCTGGCTGAAAGCTCGCAAAACGCCGGAACTGGAGACCCGCGGAGGAGATTGAATGGACCAGACCCGCTTGGGGAATCGCCTCGTCTCTGTAGGAGCAAGGGGCCGTTGGGTAGATGAGAGGGGCCCTTGAGGTTGCCCGCTCATACCCTCTGCCTCCTTTCCCAAAGCGGTCTCGCGAGATTGCACTACGACAGCGCTTCGAGTAACTCACGGAGGAAAAGCTCTACGTCGGTCACCAATCCAGCCGCTTGAAAGCTTCCGCGATCCGACAATTTCGTGACAACTGCCGGATTCATATCGACAACGATCGTTTGCACGTGCGCGGGGAGGATATTCCCGGTGGCTATGGCATGCAACATACTGGACAACAGTATCGCTAGTCCCACACCTTGAACCTCCTCACGCATACGGCGTTGCGCAATAACCATATCCGAGATCACCCCCGGCATGGGACCATCATCTCGAATAGAACCGGCCAGTACCATCGGTATCTGGTGCTTTATTGCCTCATAGGTGATACCTTCGGTGAGAAATCCCATCTCTACCGCTTTTTCCAGAGAACCGATATCGCGAATGGTGTTAATAGCTCGCAAATGATTGCGATGCCCCCCCTCTACTTGTTCCCCACTTTTCAGGTTCACCCCCAACGATGTACCAAACAATGCCGCCTCTACATCATGTGTCACGATGGCGTTGCCCCCGAAAATGACCTGCACAAAATCTCTACGTATCAGCTCCGCTATATAACGACCGGCTCCCGTATGGATCACAGCAGGCCCTAGAACAAAGAGAATCTTTTCTTGACGCTCGCGGCATGCCCGCATCTGCCTGGCAATGGCTTTAATCTGCAAAACCTTTACTTTCTCGCTGGAAACATCGGATTGCATAAAAGCAAAGGTTTCACGCTCGCGCTTGCGTGCATATGGATGAACGCGAACGCCATTATGCCCTACCACAATCTGCTCACCTGCCTTTACCTCGTGCATCGGTTTACAGAAAGCGCGGCGAGCCTGCGTATCTACGACGATGATCACATCCATTTCGATGTTTTCAACCTCGACCCACTCTCCCTCAATGCGTACCTCAGTCGGCAGGTTGGTCGTGGAATAGAATTTGCTGGGCAGGATGCCATCTCGCTCCACCAGCGCAATATGAGCATCACCACCATGTACGAGCTCAACGCCAAACTGCTGCAACTCGGAGAGGATGAGCTCCAATACCTCTGCGTCAGGTGCCTCGACTTTCATTCGCACATAGCTTGTTTCATCTTTAGATGCACCTACTCGCATCTCTTCAACCACAAAATTACCGCCGCGATCCATAATAGAATCCCAGGCTCGGGGCAATGTCCAGGAATCAATAATATGCCCACTCAACTCCACAACTTCATGCTCTGTTCTCATATCTTCTTTCCCTTTTTATGAAGCCTGCACCGGTAGGTTGCTCTGTTTTCTCAGAATAATATTTTTATATGAAAACGCAAAAGCGACGTTCGATGTCTGGGGCACTTCCAGGCGTTTTCAGGCTGCTGGCATGGGGTCAATTCTGGGGAGTAACTATTCTAATCTCAAGCCAAAATAACACCACAGTGATATCAGCAGATATAATCTCTCTTTGGACGATGCTGAAAAATGCTCAATTCAGCGTGTGCAACCCTTTAATAGCTCTAGTCTAATTCGCTTGCTGAGGATTGTCAATTCAAGGCAGAGAAAGGCTATCAACCATCTATGTTATCTGTGCGACGCACCCTTCTGATGTCCGGTCGTCCGTTACAGTGTGAAGGGTTGAAGGGTTGTGAGGGGTCTGTGAAGGGTTTGGTGAAGGGTTGCATCGGCTCTACAGGCCGTGTGAAGGGTTGTGAAGGGTTTCGTACGGGATTTTGGCACCCCCCCTCCACAAGGCTGGCTCGCTATTTCCCCTGCCCAACGGGACAAATAGGCTGGAAAACACAGGCACGACACTTGGAGACCTTCTGCCGGGCCAGCGGCGGAGGTATGTGCTCCGAACAGTAATCCATCTCGCTGAGCAGCCGCAGCACCTTTTTGCGCAGCGCGGGCGTATAGTCAATGATGAAATCACGATCAGCATAGCGTACGATACCATGAGTCGGTATGGCCTCCGGCTCGGCGTAGCTTTCCAGAATCAGGCAGTAGGCGGCGATCTGTACAGCATGGTTACTGTAAGGGGCGGTGGCATCATGCACGGAAAGCTTCAGCTCGACAGGGACAAGACGACCGTCGGCAAGCTGGACTACATAGTCAGGCTTGCCCACCAGTGGATACTCGCTGGAGGAGAGCGTTTCGCCCTGCCCATCAGCATCTTCATATACCAGATCCCCGGCGGGAAGTCCTAAAGCTCGCTGCCGCTCTTCAATTAGCCGCGTGCGCCGTGTACGCCACTCATTAAAGATCAGCACCAGCAGTGCGATTGCCAGCAGCAGCAGCCCTAGCCCAACCGGGAGCAGAATGTTACTCATACATCAGCCATAAACCCGAAACGTGCTCGGGAAAAGTCGCCCCGTCTCTGTAGGGGCAAGGGGCGGGGAGAGGCCGGGAAGGGTCCTTGAGGTTGCCCATTCGTGCCCTTTGCCTCTTCCCATGAAGTATCACGCGATTGCACTAAGAGCGTGCTAGCGTGCTAGAAAGAACGAGGCAGCAACCAGCAGCAGAGCCAGAATCAGAATGCCAAGCGCCAGCCAGATCAGCACACGCATTCTCCCCCTGCTGTCAGGTACGACAATCCGCTCCTCCTCAAGTTCCGCGACCTCAGCAGCATGCTCTTGATGCTGCTCAATCCCCTCTTCAAAGGCTCCACGACGCAGCAGCAGCTGCTCGATCACTTGATACTCGGGCAGGCCGGGAGCCTGCGCGCCGTGCTCATGTTCCATAGCTACCAGCTCGGCGAAAAGCTCCTCGCTATCGCTATGGACAAGTGGCTCGAATTGCTCGTGCCACCAGGCAAGAGGACAATATTCAAACTCCGCCACTTCACTGGCCGTGTAAAGACGCTGCGATTGATATGAATCGCCCTGCTGGAGTTGTCGCTTTTGCATCGTCTATCTCGCCATAATAGACCGCCAATCTCACCGCCAGCACTACGAAGCCACAGTATCCTGTTCGCGCTCCTGTGTGCCTGCCAGGCCAAGTGTGTCAGCGATGCTGGACATGGCCTGGATCACAAACGCGATATGCTCATTCAGATCAACTTCCAACAGTTCCGCCCCCTTAAAAAGATCCTCGCGATTGACTCCGGCGGCAAAGCCCTTCGCCTTCATTTTCTTGCGCACCGACGAAGCCTCCAACCCGATAATGCTCTTATTGGGGCGCACCAATGCAGTTGCAGTGACCATCCCGGTTATCTCATCACAGGCATAAAGCGCCTTTGAGAGCAGGTCTGTGCGCGGGTGTGTCTCCAGGTTGAGGTCATTGTGCGCCAGAATGGCGTAAATAATGCGCTCATCATAGCCGGCCTCGCGCAGCCAGCGCGCGGAAACCTGGGTGTGTTCGTGCAGATCGGGATATTCTTCATAGTCGCAATCATGCAGTAGCCCGGCCATCGCCCACAGTTCTTCATCCTGCTGATATTTACGGGCGTAGAAGCGCATCGCTACTTCCACTGAAAGCATATGTTTTTGCAGATTTTCGTTCTTTACATGTTCGGTCATCAGCGTGTAGGCATCGTTACGTGTTGGCATTCGTCTCCTCGCTACATTTACGATTTCTATGCGATTTTTTCCGTACGTGGCTTTATTATAGCATGCACTGTAACCGCGCGCGTATGTACTTATGTGAGAGTTAGATCTTTGCTGCATACATAATTCTTGCTCTCTCTTCCTCCCTCACCTTGCTTTGCTACGAAGTCCGGTCCCATCGGGGCCGGGCTTCGTACGTTTACGGCCCTCCACACATGAGCGCGCGACCTGCAGAAAGGCGAGCAGCGTGGGGATCGGCGCGTCGTGCCAGGCCATGGCCATGTTGATATACTTCGTAGTGGGAGATAGATCCTGGTAAACAACCCCCGCGCTGCGTAGATAGCTGGCTGAAGCGGGCACGAGCGATACACCCAGCCCGGCGGCAACAAGCCCCAGGATGGTCTGCATCTGCACCGCCTCTTGCGCGACCTGTGGGCTGAAGCCAGCGCTCTGACACAGACTGATGACCTGGTCATACAGGCCCGCGCCCAGCTGACGCGGAAACATGATGAAGGACTCATGCTCCAGGTCCCGCAGTGAGAAGGGCTCATGGGTAGCCAGTGGATGGTCCGTGGGCAGCGCCGCGATCAGCGGCTCTTTGTGCAGCACTTCGACGCGCAGCGTTTTATCGTTGACAGGCGGACGCAGTAAACCTACGTGGATGCGACCATCGCGCAGCGCACGTACCTGCTGCGCGGTAGTCATCTCGCGCAGCAGCAGTTCAACCTCTGGAAAGCGCTCACGAAAGCGCCGGATCAGGCGCGGCAGTATCTCACCGGTAGCCGATCCGACAAAACCAATCGCCAGCCGCCCGATCTCTCCGCGACTGGCCTTTTGCGTCGCCTCAATAGCCTGCTCAGCCTGGATCAGCGTCTGGCGAGCCTCGCGCAGCAGTACCTCCCCAACCTCGGTTAACTGTACATGGCGCTTATTGCGCTGGAAAAGCTGTGCCCCCATCTCCTCTTCCAGCTTGCGAATCTGCTGGCTCAGCGGTGGCTGAGCCATCCCCAGGCGCCTGGCCGCGCGGCCAAAATGCAACTCCTCGGCAACGGCGACAAAGTAATACAGGTGACGCAGTTCAACCTTTGATATTCTCTGCATATGTATCTGATATCACAATGATATTGGACATATATATCAATCTTACTTTACCATATCCACTGCCACAAGTATGAAAAAAAGGAGATATACCACATGAACGCACCGCGAACGCGCAACATCCTCATCACCGGAGGCAACAGCGGCATGGGAAAAGCTATTGCCGAGGCGTTTGTGCGCAAAGAAGACGCCCGCGTCGCCATCATCGGCCGCGACGAAGAAAAGCTGAACGCCACTGCCACCGAGCTTGGCCCCCATCTCTCCTGCTATCAGGCCGATGTCAGCCAGCGCGACCAGGTCGCGGCAACCGTCACTGAAATTGTACAGCGCT
>JAFMRP010001335.1 GCA_017354095.1 Ktedonobacteraceae bacterium | reverse complement strand
CGATCAGGAACGAGCTGCTGCCGGGAGAGTATATCTTGCGCCCAGAACACCCATTGAAGAGGTGCTTGCCGCGATATGGTCCCAGGTGCTCAATCTGGAAAAGATAGGGATTGAAGAGGATTTCTTTACCATAGGAGGGCATTCATTGATGGCCACTCAGGTCATCTCTCGGGTGAAGGCCGCTTTCGAGGTAGAGCTGCCGTTGCAGGCGTTGTTTGAATCTCCGACCGTGAAAGGACTGGCCGAGCAGGTGGAGAGTGCCTTGCGGGAGGGGCGCAAGCTCAAGGCACCGCCGATAATCCGAACGGATAGAAACGGGCCAATACCACTGTCATATGCGCAGCAGAGGTTATGGTTCATAGATCAGTTTGAGCCCGGTACCGCGCTATATAACATCCCAGGAGCATTGAGACTGAAAGGAGAATTGAGGCCTGAGATACTGGAACGGGCGATCAATGAGGTAATCAAAAGACACGAAGTGTTGAGGACGAGGTTTGAAGCAGATGATGGCGAGCCGGTACAGATTATCGACGAATGGAGACCGAGGAGATTGGAGAAAACAGATCTGACTGGCTTGACGCGGGAAGAAAAAGAAGCTGCAGCCAGACGTATAGCGGGCTTGGAAGGGGGGACGGGGTTCGATCTGAGCCATGGCCCGCTGCTCAGAGTAAAAGTCTTGAAGCTGGAAGAGGAAGAGCACATCTTACTCTATACCGTGCACCACATTGTGAGCGATGGATGGTCGATGGGAATCCTGATCAGAGAAGTCGGGGCGCTTTATCAGGCATACAACGCGGGAGAGGAGTCGCCGTTGGAGGAACTGCCGATCCAGTACGCAGATTTCGCGGTGTGGCAAAGAGAGTGGCTGAAGGGAGAGGTGCTGGAGCGGCAGATGGAATACTGGAGAGGACAGCTCAAAGATCTGCCGATATTGGAACTTCCGATCGACCATCCGCGTCCGGCGGTACAAAGCTTTCGCGGAACACGATACCACTTCCGGATCGATGGAGGATTGAGTCATCAGTTACAAGCATTGAGCCGGGCCGAAGGAGCGACGCTGTTTATGACATTGCTCACGGCATTCCAGTCGCTGTTGGGACGCTATTCTGGACAACAGGACGTAGCGGTTGGAACAGTGATCGCCAACCGCAATCACTTAGAGACTGAGGGGTTGATCGGTTTCTTCGTCAATCAGCTGGTGCTGCGAATCGATCTGAGCGCGGCTCAGAGCTTCCGAGGATTGCTGGGAAGAGCACGCCAGATTGTGCTGGAGTCCTATGCACATCAAGACCTGCCCTTCGAGCAGTTGGTGGAGGAACTGGCACCGAGACGCGACCTCAGTCGCTCACCTCTGTGTCAGGCGGTGTTCGTACTGCAGAACACGCCGCGAGAAGGGACAGAGCTGACAGGCCTGAGTTTAAGTGGCTTCGAGGTTGAGTCTAAGGTCGCGAAATGGGATCTGACACTGAATATGAATCAGAACCCTGAGTGCCTGAGCGGGAGCTGGGAGTATTGTCTGGATCTGTTTGAGGAGGAGACGATCCGGCGGATGACAAACCATTTTCAGATGCTGCTTCGAAGCGCAGTCTCCAACTCCGAATGCCGGCTCTCAGAACTGGAGATACTGACGGATGCCGAAAGAGAACAGATCTTGGTGAAGTGGAATAGGTCTGAAACCGATCATTCGCCGCAGCACTGCGCGCACGAGCTATTTGAAACGCAAGCGATGCTCAGGCCTGAGGCCGTGTCAGTCGTTTACGAGGGGCAGGAACTGAGTTACGGTGAGCTGAATCATAGAGCTAACAAGCTGGCTAATTATTTGAGGAGATTGGGAGTCAGCTCGGAGATGGTGGTCGGGATGTATCTGGAGAGATCGCTGGAGATGGTGATCGGAATGCTGGGAGTACTCAAGGCAGGAAGCGCTTACCTGCCGCTGAATCCGGCCTTTCCGCCGGAGCGCTTGGCCTATATGTTGGCCGATAGTCAGGTGCCAATTTTGCTCAGCCAGGCGAACCTGGTGAGGCATCTGCAAGATATGGAAGCACGAGTGATCTGTTTGGATAGCGACTGGGAGAGGATTGCCCCGGAGCAGAGAGAGAAGCCTG
>JAFMRP010001334.1 GCA_017354095.1 Ktedonobacteraceae bacterium | reverse complement strand
GCTGCTCCATCGCGTCCTCGCCAGGTCTGCTTGAGCTTTGCACGGAAGATGACGCAGAGCCATTTTTCAGGGTCAAGACCAGGCACAAGATTTTCGTGCCATGATCAAAGAGCGGCAAGGAGAGGTTCTGCCACAATGACTCAAAGAAGCGCAAGAAAGCGGCATTCCCGAATTGCGCAGCCTAGCCGCAGGCATCTATCGCGATTACGACGCGGTGTATGGCGCGCTTGAGACCTCTGTAAGCAATGGGCAGACGGAAGCCCAAGTCCATCGACTGAAGCTGATGAAGCGCCAAGCCTATGGCCGTGCGAGCTTTGAGCAGCTTCGCTTACGCGTCTTGCATGGATCAGGAGTAATCCATCAAGAGAAAGTGAAAGTAGAACTTTTGTTTCAGCAAAAATGATACTGGTGGCGAAGTCAAAGGTATATTTTAGACTGTTTGCTTCATGACCCGTTTGAAAGCAGTAGTACGCGTTTGTTCCGGTGCCTCCCCGTTGAGCCAATGAGAGAGTTGAACCAGGTTCATCGCGGTAGCGATAGTGATGTGAGCCAGATGGGTTTTAGGCAAACCCACATAACGGGAGCGCCGTAAGCCCATTGTACGCGTCCCCTGGGAATGCACTCCTTCAATCCCTACGCGATGACGATAACTCTCTTTGAACTCTTCTGTATTCTCTCGTTGCCGTGCAGCTAATAGAGCCTGCATCCGCTCTTGCGATTGTAGGGTGAGCGTTCGCCGCACGTTCCCAGTGCAAGCAGCACGCCCGGAACACACCTTACAGTCCATCTGGGAAAATGTGACGTTGATGACTGGGTTGCCTTTGTTATCCTGCGCAGGAGTCTAGCTCGAACTGCTGTGACCATGAGGACAGATGACCAATTGGGCATCCCAATCAATAGAGAAGCGTGAAATTTCATCATCCGTTTTGGCGTGCCACCACTAATGGTGACGCAGGGGACCAATCAGGTCCAGTTCGTAGGTGGCTCGGCTCTCTATGAGATTCTCTGCTCCCACGTAGCCAGCATCTACCAAATGCTGATCAGGGAGAAGAGACTTCCGCGCTAAACCTGTATGAATCGCGGGCAGAACGCGCACATCGTTGATACCGGCACGGGTAGTCTCCACATGCGTCATCAGTTGTGGAGCTTCCTCATCACACGTCTGGGTGAAGTGCACCTTGTACTAGTACTACTTTGTTAGTTTCTTCTGGGGCGGAAGGAGTCGACCTGCTGGGTGTGCAACAGCCAGAGGACGAGATCCTGGAAGAGCCAGAGCAGCATCTGGCGATGCACGCCAGGCAGCGAGCTTCGCCTGCCGCAGGGGGAAAAAAGCCTCATCGGGAGGCAGTGGGAGGGTAAGGCGATAGTGCATGAGAAAACTGTAGGCGAGCAGGACCAGAGCCAGATGCCGATGCAAGCCATGCCAACTGCGTCCCTGGAAGTGAGCGAAGCCACATTCTTGCTTGGCATCTTCGTAAAACTGCTCAATGACCCAGCGAGCATGGGCTAAGAGGACCAGTCGTTCCAGGGAGGTTTCCGGTGGCAGGGTGCTGAAGCGGTATTTCGTTTCCCGCGCCTCTGTTGGTGCTCCGGGCACAGGGCGCTCAGCCAGTAGCCAGCCCTCCGGTCCCGTTTGCACTCGGCTGTGACTGGTCGAGTGCCGCAGTGAGCCGGTCGCCCAATGCACGCGGATGGCCACTGCCTGTACCTGCATTCTCCCTTTTGTCCCTTCGCGCCACGCCACGGTACGCCAGGTAGAGGCAGGCAACGCTTCGACCACTTCTTTGACCGTGTGCAGCGGGGCCGGGCGCGGCTTGCGTGGTTGTCCACGTCCTTGATAGACGGAGGGCTCTCTCGCGGCAGCGTACACTTCCTCGGGCAAACGGCAGCCGAAGGTGCTCTCGACCGCACAGACGTACGGAACTTGGCGCGAATCCAGGCCGCGCACAAAGTTGGGATTGTCTCCATAGCCAGCGTCCACCACCACTGGCACGATCCAGCAGCCCCAGAGCGATTTCCGGTTTGCTCTGGTGGCTGATCGACTCCGGGACTTGTGCCTGTTTGCGGCGTTCAGCATCCAGAATCCAAGCTTCTGGCAGAAAGAGT
>JAFMRP010001333.1 GCA_017354095.1 Ktedonobacteraceae bacterium | reverse complement strand
GAAAAGACAGATACTCCCATCGTCCCCTTGTCTGATGGGGCCGGGGAAATTGTTGCCCTGGGCGAGGGAAGCAAGCGTTTTCAAAGAGGTGATCGTGTGGTGCTTCCGTTCTTTCCCTCCTGGCTTGATGGCCCGCCTCGTGAGGAGGTGCTCTTGGGGCGAGGTGAACCTGGGACTCCTGGGGTGCTGGCAGACTATCTCGTCGTTGGAGAGCAAGAACTCCTCCCACTCCCTGGACATCTGAGCTACGCTGAAGGGGCAACGTTACCTTGTGCAGGCGTCACTGCCTGGAATGCGCTTGCCACTGGGCAACTGCGCGCAGGTGAGACGGTCTTGCTTCAAGGGCTGGGAGGGGTCTCCGTGTTCGGAATACAGTTTGCCAAGGCGGCAGGAGCACGAGCAATTGTGCTTTCTCGTTCTGAGAAGAAATTGGCGCGGGCGCGGTCTCTCGGAGCCGATGAGACGATCGATACCACCGCCACGCCTCGCTGGGACGAGCGAGTGCTTGCGCTCACCGATGGGCTCGGAGTTGATCACGTACTTGATGTAGGTGGAGCAGAGACCTTCCCGCCTTCATTGAGGTCTGTACGATTGGGAGGGCGTATTAATTTGATCGGTGGACTTGGAGGCTTTACGGGACCAGTGGAACTGAGTGAACTTCGGCAGCGGATGGCTATTGTCCAAACATTCTATGTGGGCAATCGTGCCACGTTCGAAGCCATGAATGCCTTTATCGAAGAGCACCACCTCTCTCCCGTCATTGATCGGATATTTCCTTTTGAGCAGGCTCCCCAGGCATTTGAGTACCTTGCAGGAGCCAGTCACGTTGGGAAGGTCGTCATCGAGTGGTAAACACACACTATCAGTCATGTGTTTGAGGGAGAAGGCGGCGGCCGCGAACCTCGTTGTGAGAAAGCTCTTTGCTGTCTGTTGATCCATTTTCGCAGTATGTGCCAAAACTGGCATATGCAGTGAAAACGCGAGGGAGGCAGAAGACTCATTCACCATACGTTCAAAAGCAGCCCCCTGATCTCCCTGCCGCGCCATCTTTCCTCAATCAGCCCATTTTGACGGGCAAAATCAGGCGGATAAAGCATACAAAGCCTTGTTCGCCTGACATGCTTGTTTGCCCTTGCTGCCGCTGCTGTTGATCCTGGCATGTGCGCTTGAGCCGGGTGAGCATCAAGCGGATCATTGCCACTTGAACCATCGCTTCGCTGCTCTCTGACAAACGCTCATAGTCTTTCGCGAGGCGGCGAGAGCGATTGAGCCACCCAAATGTTCGTTCTACTATCCAGCGACGTGGAAGCACTTGAAATCCTTTCTCGTTGTCAGCACGCTTGACGATGGTGAGAATCCATTGGCAGGTTGTTTTGACCCAGTGAATCAGTTCGCCGGCATACGCTCCATCCGCCCAGATACGAGCCAAGCGGGTCAAGTGCCTTGGTGCCCGCAAGAGCACCAGCTTGGCCCCATCGTGATCTTGGATCGAAGCCGAGTGAACGACGACAATGAGTAAAAGTCCCAGGGTATCCACCAAGATGTGTCGCTTACGACCTTTGACCCTCTTGCCTGCGTCATACCCTCGCTCACTCGCCATCTCCGTCGTTTTCACGCTTTGACTATCTAGACAAGCGGCACTTGGTTGTGGGTGGCGACCTTCTGCTTTTCTGAGTTGCGTTCTCAGTACTTCGTTGATGCATTGCCACAGTCCGCAGAGTCGCCAGGCGTGGTAGTAATAGGAAACAATCTCATAAGGCGGAAAGTCACCGGGCAAATTTCGCCAGGTACATCCGTTCCGATTGAGATAAAAAATGGCGTTGAGAATTTCCCGCCGGGAATACTCGATGTTACGACCTACGTGTTTTGGTTTGGGCAGGTGCGGTTCAATGATTTGCCACTCTTTGTCACTCAGGTCCGTTGTGTACACTTTTCTCGTCAGCATAGTGCTAGCTTACCAGATTGACGCATCTCAGGGCTACATTTTTTTACAGGCTCTGAGAGGAGAGGCCAAAGGGGTTGGCTGAGTGGTCAAAAAAGGGGCATTGTGCGTAGAATGATGAGAAAGAGAACCACGTGCAGACACGTGCAAGGAGGCCAGCCGAT
>JAFMRP010000308.1 GCA_017354095.1 Ktedonobacteraceae bacterium | reverse complement strand
CTAAACTAGACATAATGCATTACCCCGGCTTTATCTCTATTGTATCTGGCATTCAATGGACTTTCCTTGTATCCTGTGGGCAACCATTTGTAGCCCTGAATGCCATGTCTACTCGGATAAACGTAGAACGCCAGAAGTATACAATGGTATCACCTGTGTGGCAATCTATTGTTGATCCCGACATGATAGGCTATGAAACAGCCTGCCGGGCCGAACGAGACTATGTTGAATTCAATATAACAGCTAGCTCGCTTCAGAAGTTGGCACGAAATTGGCACAATTCAAGCATAGCCTGAAACCGCCTCTTCGCTTCCCTGAAGCTCTACACAGGCCAATAGACGCCATTGAATGCATATGTCTATGGATGAAAATTTCAGAAATTTCCCTCCCCTTGTTCGTCTCATCACCGCATGCTACAATAAGCAGCGAGTAAATAGTGTACTAATTGACGAGCTAGCAAACGAAGCTTTTTTGATTATCTAAAGAATTGTAGCGAAAGAGATGGAGAGCAGACCAGTGGCAGGGGCGACACAGACAGACATCAAAACCTTTGTAGATCGTTACCCGTTTCCCCTCGACCTTTTTCAGGTGGAGGCCATTCAGCACCTCGCTCAAAACCAATCCGTTTTAGTTGCCGCCCCCACCGGCACCGGCAAAACGCTGGTGGCTGAATATGCCATCTGGCTCGCACAGCAGCGCAACCAGCGTGTCATCTATACCACACCTCTCAAGGCACTCTCCAACCAGAAATATCGCGACCTGCGCCAGCTCTATGGCCTCGACTCTGTAGGACTTGTCACAGGCGATATCGTCGAGCATAGCAACGCCTCAATTGTGATCATGACTACAGAGGTCTATCGCAATATGCTTTTAGAAGAAGGCGGCGAACGGCTCTCGCGTGCCAGCATCGAAAACGTTGGTTTCGTTGTGTTTGATGAACTGCATTATCTCAGCGACGTCGGACGTGGCCCTGTCTGGGAGGAAGCTATCGTCTGCTCTCCCGAGCACGTACAACTGGTCGGACTCTCCGCCACCGTAAGCAACGCTGAAGACCTGGCCAGCTGGATCAGCCGTGTCCATCGTCCCATTCGCCTGGTCATGCATGAGGAGCGTGCCGTCCCCCTGGAGCACTTCTACTTCCTCGATGGAAAGCTCCGCCTGGTTCAGGATGCCAATGGCAATCGCGCAGAGCGCTTCCCCAACATAGGCGGTGAAGCTCGCCTGGCGCAGCTCTCGCGCCGCAGCCGCGTCTATTCAAGCGATGGCGAAGAGGACGATGACCTGGACGTTGATATCTGGGAGGAACGCCGCTCTGGCAGAGGCCGGCCAAAGTATCGCCCGGTCCGGGAGACCAGCACTACAGAAGCCGCTCAGGAGGCCATGGGCTCCCCCGAACAGGAAAAGACCGAACGTCAGCGCAAGCAGACACGTGAAGCACCCTCATCC
Organism: Ktedonobacteraceae bacterium; assembly: GCA_017354095.1. Taxonomy (GTDB): domain Bacteria; phylum Chloroflexota; class Ktedonobacteria; order Ktedonobacterales; family Ktedonobacteraceae; genus Bu33. Next base: position 4,753 of record JAFMRP010000308.1, on the reverse strand, counting down.
GGCGAGGTGCTTACCGCGCTGCGCGATGCAGACCTGCTGCCCTGCCTCTACTTCCTGCCGGGTCGCCGGGTCGTCGAAGAGGCCGCGCTCAGCGCCGCCAGGCATCGCTTTACCACGCCCGAGGAAGAGGTGTTGATCAGGGAAGAAGCGCGTATCTGGCTCGAACACCTGCCAAAAGAGGATCGCAATCTGCAGCAGGTGTACGCGTTGCTTGACCTGTTGCCGCGCGGCCTAGCCTTTCACCATGCCGGTCTGCTGCCCGGACTGAAAGTGCTTGTGGAGACTCTCTTCGCCAGAGGCTATCTACGAGCCGTCTTCGCCACCGATACCCTGGCCCTTGGCGTCAATATGCCGGCTCGCTCTGTGGTTGTCGGCAGCCTGAGCAAATTCGATGGCCAGGAGATGCGCCTGCTCACGCCCAACGAATATCGCCAGCTGACCGGTCGCGCCGGGCGGCGCGGTATGGATGTGCGTGGAGCCGCTATCATCCCTTATTCGCCCTGGGAGCCGTTTGAGCGTTCATTCCAGCACATCACCGATGAACTCTATCCCGTCACAAGCTCCTTTGTCATTCGCTACAACTCGGTGCTCAACCTCTGGCGTCCGACCGACCTCCAGCACCTGCGCCGCATCTGTGCCTCCAGCCTGCGCGAATACCAGCGCTACCTGCTTTGGGAGATCAACGAGCTGCGCCGCCTGGAGAAGCGCTACAAAAAAGCGCGCAAGTCTGGTAAGCAGAAGAAAGGTCCCGCCTCTGAAGGCGCGCTACAGGCCCTTGAGAAGCGCCGCTCGCGCATCGGCGCGTTCCCGCTCAGCCGGGCCGGCGCCGCCGAGCTGGATGGCACCGTCTTCGCGCTGCGGGCGCTTGGCTACATCGGACAGGATGATAACCTGACCCTTAAGGGCCGCCTGTTGCGCAGCATTTTCCACCCTGCTGGCATCTCGATCGTAGAGATGATAACCGGCGGACTGCTCGATGAGCTGTCGCCGGGCGAACTGGCCGAAGTCTGTAGCTGGTTTACCTTTGATAACGACCGCCGCCTCAACAATCGTAACGCCCTGCACAAGCGCTTGACCCGCACGCGCCGCGATTTCTGGTATATTGCCGAACGTATCCGCGGCATCGAGGAGCGAGCAGGTATTGCCCTGACGCCGGGCATCGTACCCGAGTTCTTTGGCGTCGCGCTCGAATGGACGCGTAACACCACCCTCAAAGGATTGGGCAGGAATATCGAGCTGGCGGAAGGCGATATCTTGATGATCTTAAACCAGACCATCGATCTGATGCAGCAGGTGCAGGCCTCCGTAGGCCAGGTGCTTGATGACAAGACCATCTGGCTGCAGTCCTCGCCCCTGCTAACCGAGGGCGTTGTCAACGAGCGAACCGCTTCGGCTCGCTCCAAAAAACTGGCCGAGCAGCGCGAACGCCTGGAGCGCCTGCGTCCTCTCCTCGCGCAGGGCGCATCTCTGCTGCTGCGCGGCATCGTCATCCAGAGCCGCACACTTCCCTCTATGGTTGTGCAGATTGGTGAAGAAACTGTCCCCCTGGATGCGGAAGAAGATCGCGATGCCCATGATCTGCGCGATCCGCAGGCCTTCGTCGGCGAGGTGTAACCTGCCCTTTTCCTCTCCCTACACACTGTGAGACATCCTGACCCGTATTGAATGATCGGGATATAAAACACATATTGATAATTTCCTACATTACTTTGGTCATGCCTGAACGGCTATTGCATTGTCAGATGCAGCCAGGTTGACTAATATGTACAAAGACACAACAAAAATCATGTATGGACGGCTGTGGAAGGGGGGAGAGGCTACTGTAACAGGCAGACGAGCTACGTCAGAGGCAAAAGAGGGGTAGAGTTTTGATGAACGCAGAGGCTTTGATTGGAACAGTATTGGGCACCTGTACGCTGCAGAAACTGGTCGGTCAGGGCGGCATGGGGGCAGTATACCTGGCTCAACAGTCGCGTCCGCGCCGCCAGGTCGCCGTGAAGGTCTTGTTACCAATGACCCCTTTGAGCCCCAATCAACTCGCGGCATTTTTGGAGCGTTTCCGGCGCGAGACCGATGCGGCCGCCTCACTGGAACACCCGAATATTATGCCTGTTCATGAATATGGCGAGCGCGACGGGATAGCGTATCTGGTCATGCCTTACATCGGCGGTGGCACACTGCGTGATGAACTGGAGCGTGTGGGGCAACTCCCATTGGAGCGCGTGGTCAACTTTCTGGACCAGCTTGCTGCGGCCCTTGATTGCGCTCATGAGCATGGCGTTGTCCATCGCGATATCAAGCCTGCCAACATTATGCTGACTTCTGAGGGACGCCTGCTGTTAACTGATTTCGGCCTGGTTAAGATTATCGCAGAGGGGCAGGTCTCTCAGATGCGCCTTACTGGACCAGGCGCGCCCGTAGGCACCCCTGACTATATGTCGCCTGAACAGGTGATCGGCGAAGATGTGGATACGCGTGCTGACCTCTATTCTCTAGGCGTCATCCTGTATCAGATGGTCACAGGCACCACGCCATTCCAGGGCGAAACGCCCATGCAGATAGCCGCTCAACACTTGCAGATCCCGCCTCCATCGCCTCAGATGCTGCGTCCTGACCTGCCCATCGCTGCAGAACAGGCGATCCTGCGTGCGCTTGCCAAACGTCCCTCAGAGCGCTATTCGCACGCGCAAGACCTGGCGAACGCTTTCCGGGCAGCCCTTATAGGCACAGGTATACCACTCAACATGAATACGGCCAGCATGCCTGTGATCCCACCCAGCGGTTCAACAGGGCGCCTGTTTGTTCCCAAAGGCACGTTCGGAGCCACCAGGCCGACGGCTGTATTGCCCGCGGTTGATCGCCCACCAGCGGCCCAGGGAACTGGCTTGCTGAGCAAAGCTGCTCTGGGCGGTGGGACAAATGCTTTACCTGCCATGAATGCCCCTGAGGCCCCACTGGGAGGCGGTGGCCTGCTCTCGCGTACCGGTAAATTTCCCCTGGTGGGCAGTGGCTCAACAGGACAGCTCCAGGCCGCGCGCCTGGGTACGGGGCAGATGCCTGCCACAGCAGCCAGCACCGGTCAAATCGATATGCCTATCCCGGCAGATGAGCCTCTTGCGCCTGCTGGAACGTCATCGACTACACGGCAGACAACGACGGGCCAGCAGCCTGTGCTCGGCAAGTCGCCAACGGGCGCCTCTCCAGCGGTGAATAGCAATGGCTCGAATACCGTCAAGTTGACTGGCCCGGTGAAGGTGGTAAAAGTGCCGGTGGCCGGTCAGCCTGGTAAATATGTGACGGGCATTCTGCCAACTGCGCGTAAAGAACAATCCCACGCTGAAGAGGAGCGCCGCAGAGCGAAGCCGTGGGTCAGGTGGATCTCCTTTGCTATCACCGCGGTACTGCTGCTGGCGGCTGCTGTAGGCATCTGGTCCTATCGCATGCAACAAAGCTCCCTGAATGGCAAACAAAATAATCTACCGTTCCAACAGACGGCCAGCACTCCGAACCCGGCTGCTACTGCCGCTGCTCAGGCCACCGCGACCGCTCAGGCCAATATTTTTGTTCAGGATGCCCTGGACAAAAATACGAATGGTTGGCCAACCACACCATCAGACACTGCCAGCTATGCCTTCAAAGATGGCGCCTACCATATTACGGTATCGAGCGATAATGGCGGTGGGGCCGCGATCCTGCCCAGGTTTACTGAGGACCCCGGTCAGCCCATTGTCTACACACTGACCGCACAGGAGATCAAGGGGAATGATGGCGTTGCCAACAATACCTTCGGCCTGATCTTCCGCTATAATCAGCAGCAGGTTGGGGGCAAGACCATCTCTACCTTCTATAGCTTTGAGGTCGAGAATACAAAGAACGGCAACTATCGGTTGTGGAAGTATGACGGCAGTAAGGGTAATGGAGCAGATGCCTGGAAGGATCTCTGGCACGCTCGCTTTGGTAGCGAGTTTCACCAGGGTCAGGGCGCCAAAGCCACCAACGTATTTAAGATTTTTCTGAATAAAGACACCTTCACTTTCTCCATGAATGGGAAGATGCTCAAAGGATCGGTGAAGGACTCTTCTTACACAAAGGGCCAGATCGGTATGATGGTCAACCTCAAAGGGACAGAGGTGGCCTTTAAAAATCTGGCGGTAACACGCAGCTAATTTGGCGGTAAGCCTGCGCCAGGGAAAATACACGTCAACGGCGAAAAGAGGTTATAAGTTTCATGAACGCGGAAGCTTTGATCGGAAAGACGTTAGGTACCTGTACTCTACAACAGTTGATCGGCCAGGGGGGAATGGGGGCAGTATATCTGGCTCAACAGTCACGCCCGCGCCGCCAGGTCGCCGTAAAAGTGCTTTTGCCTGTCCAGCCGCTGTCCCTGCATCAGCGCTCGGCCTTTCTAGAGCGCTTCCGGCGCGAAACGGACGCGGCGGCCTCGCTGATACACCCAAACATCATGCCCGTCCACGAGTATGGCGAGGGCGAGGGGCTGGCCTACCTGGTGATGCCGTATGTCAGCGGCGGAACGCTGCGCGATGACCTGGAGCGCGAAGGGCCTCTGCCGATGGCCAGAGTTATGAACTATCTGGAGCAGCTGGCTGCCGCGCTCGACTGCGCCCATGAAACCGGTGTCATCCACCGCGACATCAAGCCCGCGAATGTGATGAAAACCCCCGAGGGACGGCTGCTCTTGAGCGATTTTGGCCTGGTGAAGATCATCGCCGAGAGCCAGGGAACACGAGCGCAG
>JAFMRP010000307.1 GCA_017354095.1 Ktedonobacteraceae bacterium | reverse complement strand
CAGGCCTGCACGGGTCGCTTTTCTCCGTTCTCCAGTTGGCGCACAACCATCAGTTTGAATGCTCGACTGTCTTCCCGCTTCTGCATCTGGGTTCTCCTTGGTCCTCCTGTTGTTCACAGGATATCACATGGTTCAGAGAACCTCCCCTCCCTTGTGGTCTGGTCAGCGGGGAGCAGTCCAGATTGCATGTTCGTTGTATTCTCCTGCCACCTATGGTAAGGTGATGGGAACACCGTCTGCGTGCTTGTTGGCACCGGCCCTCTCACACAGACGCCGTGCATCTCTTGGAGAGAGGATCGCTTCCTGGTATGCCTCTTCGCTTTTCTGGTCTCTGGCGTCATGCTCCTTTTGTCACCTTGTGGGTGGGAGAGAGCATTTCGCTCTTTGGGAGTCAAGTCTCCTTGCTTGCGCTCCAACTGACGGCGATTCAATCGCTCCACGCCGATGCCGCTCAGCTGGGGATCTTAGGGGCTACGGGCTCAGTGCCCATGGTGCTGATCAGTGTGTTCGTCGGGGTGTGGGTCGACCGTCTGCCACGTCGACGGCTGCTACTCATCGCTGATGTGGGACAAGCGCTGCTGATTGGTTCGGTCCCAGTGATGTTTTCCCTTGGCTGGTTGTGCCTGGAGTATCTCTATGGGGTTGCATTGCTCACGGGCTGTTTCTCCGTGCTCTTTGGGATCGCTTATCAATCCTTTCTTCCTGAACTGGTTCCTCCAGAGCAGCTTGTCGAAGGCAATAGCAAGTTGGAGGCCAGTCGAGCGATCGCTGAGATTGCAGGGCCGTCCATCGCAGGCACCATCGTACAAGTGGTTTCCGCTCCCTTTGCCCTCCTGGTGGATGCTGTCTCATTCTTGGTCTCTGCTCTGTGTCTGAAAAGCATCCGTCTCCCCATGGCAACCCCTGCTCCGCTTCTCAAGCAACCATCCTTCTGGGAGCAGTGCGCCGAAGGCTTCCACGTGATCAGAAAGCATGCCCTGCTTCGAGCGATCGTGTGCTGTTCGAGTACGCTCAACTTTGGCGGGGCGATCATCCTCACCGTCTTCACCTTTTATATGATCAACGAATTGCATCTTTCCGCTGCTGTATGTGGCATCATTCTTGGTGGAGGCAGTCTCGGCAGTCTAGCGGGAGCTATGCTCGCAGCCCCATTGGCTCGCTGGTATGGGTGGGGACCAACGCTCCTGGGAACCACGCTCTGCTGGAGCATGGGAGCACTCCTGCTTCCACTGGCCCATGGCCCCATCATGCTGACCATTCTCCTGCTGCTCGCTGGGCGCTTTGTGATGGGGACGGCACAAACCACCTATAACATCAATCAGATCAGCCTCCGCCAGATCACGCTGCCAGGAGCGTTGCATGGTCGGATCAATGCCACCATCCGGTGTTTGGCGGGGAGCGCCGTTCCCCTTGGTTCGTTCCTGGGAGGAGGATTGGGCACACTGATTGGGGTGAGGGGAACGCTGCTGTTTGGAGCAATCAGTCTCAGTCTTTCGAGCTGCTGGCTGTTCTTCTCTCCAGTGCGGTATGTTCAGAAGAGGCGAAAAGCCACGAGTGTTGATCCATCCCGATCATAGAGTGACGATAGCATGTCCCCTGTATCCGCATCAGGATCTTGTGAGAAAACACCCAGAACCATCGTCTCCTGCAAGAATTGACGGCGCTGCTCTCTTTGGGGGAACTGGCGAGCAAGGCGACAGGTCACTGATGTCATGGGATCAAGCGGTACTGATTCTCTGCTGCGCATACGTCGATGGAAGGGTCAGTTTTCTCACCTCCCAACACGGTTGAGGCCTTACGAAATTGGCTCTTCCGCAACTCTCGCGATAAGCTTATCCATAAAAATTCTCTCAATATACTCGGCTCGCTCCTGAAGGGGATCCCCAGCGAACCCCTTTTTCTCGGACGATCCCAAAGTACGAGAGTTGTGGAAGAGCCAGTTCACTTGACAGACTCGCTAGACAAAGAACCTGGCAGCCATGGCACGCACGCTGTCAGGCTCAGACTGGCCAACAACTACAAAGTGACGTTTAGCAACCGTTCAAGATCATCCTTACGAAACCGATACGCTTGACGTTTTCCCAGATTGGGAAGCGTCACGGCAGTGAGTGCGCCAGTCTTTACCCAGCGACGAACCGTTGTCGCATCTACGCGCAATTTCTGTGCAACCTCTTCCGCAGTCAATAGTTCAACATACTCTTCCGGCATGAGTAAGCTCCTTTCATAGGTATCTTTCTATATGAAACGAATGAGATGAATAAAAGTTCATGTATTGATGCGATTCAGATCTGAAAACCAGAAACGGTGCACCTCGTTTCATATGGACGAGATTGGATCATTTTGTAGCAAGAGAACGATAATACGTTGGCACCTCATACACTTCTGAAGGAAATAAACATTGGAACCGATGTTGCTATTATACGAGCTGTGGACAATGTGAAAATAGGGGAGATCTGGTAGAATCAAACAAGCGCCAGAGCAGTGGGAAGGAAGAGGTCACATGATTGAGCGCTATTACGTCCACTATCTCAGCGATGTGACATTCCTGGTTCGAGAACGGAAATAGGAGCAGGAAGTGACCCACCCCAAGGAAGATCGACGCGTTCACCTCTTTCATCGACAGGAGGACGTGCATTGCTCTGCCAGCGCCGCTAATCGCTTGCAAGAGCGCCTGGATAGCCGGATGGCCATTGGGCCAAACATGCCCTTCCTCCTGGGCGCCCTGGCATCATCGACTAACCTGATAGAGGTAGCGCTTCTGCGCAGCGTTCTCCTTCTCTCGTAATCCATCGCATCGAGAAAGAAGTCCCATCCAAATGCTCTTGCTTGCTGGTGCAGCCCCCTTTGCTCTACTGAAGGCCAGAAAGTGGTGCGACGGCGACCCCCGATGCCACTTGTGACGATAGACGGCCCGATGATGATCGCCCCTCTTGTATTTACTGGCAAGGGGGGCGATTATCATCGGACTCGACAGCAAGATGGGCATCGGTGACCATTGCTCTCTCGTCATGCGAATGTCTGTGCTAGGAATGTGACTCTTGTACAGGAAAGGCCTGGTATGCAGCGTGCTCCCAAGCCCTTCCGGTGGGGTGCGCTCAGCTCATATGCCTCTGGCAAACCGCCAGAGGCTGGCGCCGACGATGGATGCCATACATGTGCGGACCTTGCAGTCCTCCACCCGACGTCACACCGAGTACACACTTCGTCATCGCCGATCTGAACGATTCATACTGCATGAGGTCGCAACCGTGTCATCTGGAAGAGGCACCGTGGCAGTCAGGACAACAGGCGCTTGATGGCGTGGCACAAGCGGTAATGAGAATGGCATTCTCGGTGTGGCTCACCTGCTGCTTCTTACACACAAGATGCCGGAGAAGCGCCGGAATGGCTCATGCGCATACAGCGGGCGCCACGTTCCACCATGTTTTGAGCAACGCTCGGATCTCCCGCCGGACTTGCTCTACATACTGTCCTTGCATTCCAGAACAGAGCCATGACTATTCCAGAAGTTGGGGATGCAGCTGAAGTAGCCGCAGAATCCCGCTGGAGGATCGGAAATCACCGATCCCATGTTGAAGTGATATCCCAAGGAGTATGGTTGACACCCGTATGTACGGGTGGCTTCGTCGGGATGGGCGGCTGTGTGGGCTTCTGGATCGGTTTTGGTGTTGGTGTTGACGGTTTCGTTGGAGTGGGCGAAGGTGTTGCCAGAGGCATCCTGTTGACAATTTGTCGCACAACAGGTGTTGCCGTGGGCGGTGCACTACTTGCGACGGCACTATTGACCAGAGAGAAAACGAAGATCCCTATAAAGAGCGCAAACACTGTGACACAGCTGTAGCCCATCTTCGTCTGTCGTGCCATCTTGTGTGGTGGTTGCGGTGGCTGCAATGCGGCTCGTGGTGACCATGGTGCGAGCTGTGCGGGTTGTGAAGATGGCAGCGACGAGGCTGGAGTCATATTCGATGCATAGGAATTGCGAGCATCGTTTGAATTTATATTATTATACATGGTGTATTACCTTATTTTACGCATTTCATCATCAATAAAAAGACGCTATCGATTCTATAACGTAAGAAAAACCTAACCATAACATCGCCCGATAGAGCGATAGCGGGGATTTCGCCATCCTTTGCATTCCTGAGGCATGCTCTTCACATGAAATACGGCGCCTATTGAGATAGACTCCCTGTGAGAGATAGCCCTGTTCCGCTTTTGTCTTTGTGACCAAGCTCGGAGATCCTCTTCACGCAGCAAAGGTCTGTTGGGTTCTCTCGACCCACTGCCGTGTTTCCCTCTTCTGGTGAACGGCTCCACGAACATGGGTCAAGACCACATCCACCAAGGCTAAATTCCTTTCTGTCATTGACATCCGCCCTTCCTCTTGGTAAAATGACCTTGGTCATAAATGATCGCGATCATTTTGCCAAGAGGAAGCGCTATGTCACAAGAAAAGTTAGGTTTACGGGAGCGCAACAAGCAAGAGAAACGCCAGCGTATCCAGCGCGCCGCGTGGCAATTGTTTACCCAGAAAGGCTTTGCTGCAACCACCATGCGGGAAGTGGCAGAACTGGCACAGGTGGGCAGTGGAACACTTTTTCTGTATGCCAAAGATAAGCTGGATCTGTTGCAACTGGTCTATTACGAAGTTCTCGCCGAAACCATTGAGCGAGCCTTTCGCAACCTGCCAGCCGAAGGAGACCTGCTTGAGACCCTGGTCTCTCTCTTCCAGCACTTCTTTCAATTCTACCAGCAGCATCCTGAGAATGCTCGCGCCTATATTAAGACGATCTTCATGCCGGCGCAGGGGCAGATGTATGGTCCCCAAACATTCCAGCAAGTCACCGATTTCCAGCAGCGTCTGGCTGATGTATTAGCACCGTTCCAGCAAAAGGGTGCAATTGCTCCCAATGTCCCTTTGGACCAGGCGAGCAGCAATTTTTTCGCCCTCTACGTATCCACGCTCGGCCTGTGGTTGAGCGGTTTTCTTTCGTTTGAAGAGGCTCAGGGACAGGCACTCTATCGGGCGTTTGCCTTGCAAATTCAGGGTATGCAGTCTCGAGAACCAGGAGGAGCACGATGACAACCCAGGAGCAAGATTTCCCGATCCTGATTATCGGAGCAGGTATTGGAGGACTGGCCACGGCTCTGGCCCTCCAGCAAGCCGGTTTCGCAGTACAAATCTTTGAACGGACAAAGGAGATCCGCGAGTCCGGGTCTGGGCTGACCCTCTGGGCGAACGCGGTCCGGGTGCTGCAGGAACTTGGTCTGGCCGACCTGGTGCAACAACCGGCCCAGCAGCCTGCACCCACACGGGCAGGCTTCTACACCATGCGAGGAAAACAACTGGTCCAGCTCCCGCCACGGGTCGTTGAGGAACAGTGTGGGGGACCAACCATCGCGATCCACCGCGCGGAATTGCTGGCAGCGTTGCGGGAGCGACTCGCGCCGGATACACTTGTTCTGGACAGGCAGCTGATCGATCTTGAGCAAGACACCATGGGCGTGACAGCCTGTTTCGCGCGGGGCGAGCGGGTACGCGGCAGTCTGCTCATCGGAGCCGATGGTATCCATTCGCAAGTCCGTCAACGGCTCTTTCCCCAGAGTCAGCCGCGCTATGCCGGGTACACTGCCTGGCGAGGTATCGCCACGGGCGTCACGCCACCATTGATGGGCGAATTGTGGGGGCGCGGCAGGCGCTTCGGCATTGTTCCCCTGACAGAGGAGCGCGTCTACTGGTATGCGACCTGCAATATCCCGGAAAACGCGGCAGAGAGGCCGGAGGGGCGCCAAAAAGAATTGCTGGATCGGTTCAAGGGCTGGCATCCGGTTGTCAGCACGCTTCTCAATGCGACAGAAGCCTCGGCGATTTTGCGCAACGCTATCTCTGATCTCCAGCCGTTGACCTCCTGGAGCAAGGGACGAGTCACGCTGCTGGGGGATGCGGCGCACGCGATGACGCCGAATATGGGTCAGGGGGCCTGCCAGGCGCTCGAAGATGCCCTGATCCTGGCCCAGACCCTGCGCCACGGACATGCTCTTGAGCATGCATTAGATGTGTATCAACAGAAGCGCCTGGCGCGCGCCAACATGGTTGTTGTGAGCTCGCACCGGATGGGCTTGGTCGCGCAATGGGAGCATCCCCTGGCCTGCTGGTTGCGTGATTCGCTTCTGGCACTCACGCCACCACAAATGCTGT
>JAFMRP010000306.1:4194-6203 GCA_017354095.1 Ktedonobacteraceae bacterium | reverse complement strand
CATGCTGGCCGGTATCTGGCTCTATGGCACCAAGCACACTATCGATAACACAACCACGTCCAGTACGCCCACGCAGGAGCCAACCCCTACAGAGACGTTGTCGTCCACGAAAATATCTCAGGAGGTTGCCTCCGCTAATCTGCTCTACAGCGCACGCCTCTATGAGAATGGGGATCTTGAAATAGTGTCGCTGCCAGGGCAAGAAACGGTGGGACGCTTTTCCACGGGAACAGTAGGCAATTCACTCCGCACTGATCTTTACTGGTCGCCTGACAACTCGAACATTGCTATTGCCAACAATTATGAGAACTATCAGGTGTGGGACATCAAGAGTGGGCAGCAGATTATCAATCGCGACCATACCGGCGACATCTTTTCACTGGCCTGGAGCCCAGATGGCAAGCGTATTGCTACAAGCGGAGGAGATCAGCTATCGATCTGGAGTGCATACGATGGCACGGTAATATACGAGCAGAGCATGGAGAACTATAACCTGGAGATAGATAATCTGGCGTGGTCGCCAGATAGCGCCTATCTTGCGTTCTCTGATCAGCGCTACTATTATGATCAAGACGACAAATGGACGGTGAGGATCTGGGACGTGGCTGGTCGGAAGCAGGTTGGACGGTTCAGTGGCTCTTTCACCAAGCAGGATACGAAGACAATTTCGCAACTGAGCTGGTCGTCCGATGGAGCGTGGATGGTCGTGATGGATGGTGAGCGCGTCTGGCGCTTCCAGCCTCACAAACCCGGTTCACTCAGCGAGTTCACGAGGGTATCCAAACCGGGTGAGATTATTGACCTGGCCTGGTCGCCCAATGACACGCGGCTTGCCCTCTATCGTAAATACCACTATCCAGAAGCGCCGATTGAGATCTGGGATATTGCCCGCAACAAGAAGCTCAAGCAGGTGCAGATTCCGGACAGCTATGAATCTCCTGTATCAATTGATACGTATCTCACCTGGCGGAAGGATGGCAAAGCGCTGCAGCTACTGGACTATGACTATACGATTACCGAGCTGAAGGTAGAGTAGTAATAGAAAGGCGCCAGCCGGGTGGCTGGCGCTGTGGCGTACCCGATAGGAGTCGAACCTACGACTTCTTCCTCCGCAGGGAAGCGCTCTATCCACTGAGCTACGGGTACGTGATTTCAAGCCGAAGGATACATGATTTCAGTCTGATTGTCAAGAGGCGACCACCCACAAGCTCACCTGAAAAAAGTTGATGATACCAGGTGGGCAGCGCTGCTACCCGGAGCCATCAAAGAAAAAAGAGGAAGAGCATTGTGAGTGGTCGATTTGTCTCAACGCCAGAGAGAGGAGTGATGGTAGTGTCCTCACTCGTGCAACATGTTACGCGAGATTCTCAATTACCCCACGAGCGCGCGACAGGGCTTCGCGGCGCACATAGTAGTATGCCCAGAGGCCCTTTTTGCGGCAGTCGACCAGGCCCGCATCGCGCAGAATGCGCAGGTGATGCGAGATGGTAGGTTGTTCCAGGGTAAAGCTCTCAACAATCTCAAAGACACAGACTTCCCCCTCGTGGCGGCTCAGCAAGCTCAAAATACGGAGGCGAGTCGGGTCCGCCAGTGCTTTGAGCAAGCGCGCCTGAACGACGGCATCATCTTCGCTCAAGGTTGGCGAAAATTTGGGGGTAATGCCAGCAGGAGCATTGCTAAGAGGTGATGTATTGCGATGCAGTGCGGTTGCATTTGGTTGGCCGCTAGCCCCTGCAGGTGTCGCACCTGCACGATTGGTGCTTCCAGGATTCATAGATGATGTCATTGTCTTCTCCTTCTTCCATCCACCCACCAGATGTCCCCTTCGCGGGGTGTGTCTTGTGGTTAACCTACTTCTAGTATACAAATTCATCCAAATTTAGAAGGTATAGCAATTCGTGTTCGATAATATTACTTTTACCGCACTTCACGGTATAAAGAATCTCTTTTCCATTTGCTCTGATGGCCGCCTTCGGCGGCCATCAGAGGGAGAAGGGTGATGGGGGGGG
>JAFMRP010000306.1:0-4184 GCA_017354095.1 Ktedonobacteraceae bacterium | reverse complement strand
CCCCCCCCGCGCCCCCAGTCAGGGGACTGCCGTCCCCTGCACCCCTGCTGTGGCGAGAAGAGGGAAGAAGTCCGGCAGGGACTGCCGTCCCCTGCACCCCCTTGCTGTAGCGAGAAGAGGGAAGAAGTCCGGCAGGGGACTACCGTCCCTGCACCCCTGCTGTGGCGAGAAGAGGGTGAAGGCTCTGGGTTTGTGACAGTTTTGCGACAAAACAAAGATAGGGATGAGACAAACGGGGAGTAGTATGGCTGTCGTAGAAATTTTTTTGAGGAAAGGGGTCGATGGAATTATTATGACGAACCAGGTTGTTAGCACGGTGCAGCCACAATCGCAACGTTCGGGGCAGCGCTCGCAAGAAGTTGTTTTGCGCACTAAAGATCTGACCAAACAATTTAAACAGCGGGTGGTTGTTGACCGGCTCAATCTAGATATTCGCAAGGGCGAGATCTATGGTTTTCTGGGTCCCAATGGGGCTGGTAAAACGACGACGATTCGTATGCTTCTGGGCCTGATTACGCCCACAGCGGGCGGCGTCGAGATTCTGGGGCGAGATGTCCTGGCTTATCGGGCCAGCGTTTTGCCACGCGTTGGCGCGTTGATCGAGCAGCCAGCGTTATATCGTTCTTTATCGGGACGCGATAACCTGCGCGCGTTCGCCAGCGCTCTGGGCGGCGTACCCAACGCGCGCATTGACGAGGTGCTTGAGATTGTAGGGTTGACGGGGCGTCAGAAAGATAGGGTGAAGACGTATTCGCTGGGCATGAAACAGCGTCTTGGGATCGCGGTAGCTCTGCTGCATGATCCGGCGCTGCTGCTGCTGGATGAGCCGGCCAACGGGCTTGATCCTGCCGGTATCGCCGAGATGCGTGATTTCCTGTATAGACTTTCTCAGGCAGGGAAAACCATGCTCATCTCCAGTCACCTGCTTGCCGAGGTGCAGCAGATCTGTACACGCGTCGCTATTATCAGTTTTGGGAAACTGGTTGCCGAGACTACTATCGAAGAGCTGACGAGCGGGCAGGGTGAATTTCAGGTTAAAGTCGAGCAGGCACAAGGAGCACTGGCGCTCTTACAAACCCAGTCATGGGGGCAGAGCGCGCGCCTGGACGAGCACGGCAATCTGATCACGCAGGCTCCTAATGGCCGAGGACGCGAACTGGTGGCATTTCTGTGTCAGAACAACTTTATACCTGATGAGGTGCGCCAGTCTGAACACGATCTTGAACAGGTTTTCCTGCAGCTTACCGAGGGCTATGCCGGGATCTAACGTTCACATAAAAAAGAGGGTATTGAAAGGTAAGTAAGCATAGATTATGAACGCAATTGCAGCATCACCATATATGGACTCTGCTCTATCCTCACGGGCCCGGCCCAGTTTCTTTGGTCTTGTAGGTGGCGGGCTGTTAAAGCTTTCGCGCCAGTGGATGACATGGATTATCCTGGTTCTCTACCTGGGCGGCACCGCGCTGCTCTTCCTGCTGCTCGATTCTGGAGGGAACGAGAAGGAGATATTGCAGAAAGATCCACTTAATTTCCTCTACACGATGACGGCTTATCCCGCGACGGTCATGCGCATCTTTGGCGGCTTCTTTCTTATGATTATTACCGCCTATCTTGTTGGTATGGAATACCAGGGCGGCACGATTCGCGTTGTGCTGGCGCGAGGCGTTGGACGGGTACAGTTCTTCCTGGCGCAACTGACGACGGCCTTGCTTGTCGTGATTATGCTTTTCGTTGGCTGGACCCTTATCAATCTTGCGGGGCTGTTCGTCTCGGTGCTCATCCTGGGTGGGCGTCCAGACATCTTCACGGTAGCGGATAGCACCTACTGGCGGGAAATGGGCATCTATATGCTGACCATTCTGATGAGTATGACGGTGAGTGTATTGATGGCAGCGACGATGGCCGTTATTGGGCGCTCGCTGGCATTCGGGATGAGCGCGGCGCTGTCCTGGTTCCCGATTGATAATATCGCCATTATACCGCTCACGTTGATAGCCCAATTTCTGCATAGAGACTGGCCACGGAACGCGACGGGCTATCTGCTTGGCCCGGTTGTAAATGGATTGCCCGAAGAGCTTGGGCTCAAGAATATCGGACCAACGGGTCTATTAGCGCCAGTGGTAAAGGTTGAGAGCACGCAGGCGCTGCTGGTGGTGCTGGCCTATGCTGTGGCGTTTCTGGTCATATCACTGTTGTTGACGTGGAAGAAGGATGTGAAAGAGTAAGCTCTCCTCGCCGCCGCGGGCGGCGAGGAGAGCGAGAAAGGTGGTCGGGGGCTGCCGCCCCTGCACCCCCGCTAAAGTTAACGCCAATGTCAGGATTGTGGTTTGGGTTGGGGGCGAAGTTGCAGGTGCAGTTCTTGCAATTGTGCGTCTTCAACCGGTGAGGGAGCGTTCATCAGCAGGTCCAGAGCGCTCTGGGTCTTCGGGAAAGCGATAACCTCGCGGATGTTCTCTTCATCGGCGAGAAGCATTACCAGGCGGTCAAGACCCAGAGCGATGCCACCGTGCGGGGGCGCACCATACTCAAAGGCTTCGAGCATGTGTCCGAACTGCTCTTTGATCTGCTCGTCGTTCATCTTCATCAGCGAGAAGACTTTGTGCTGGATCTCGGCAACATTGATGCGAACGCTGCCACCCCCGACTTCAAAGCCATTGCAGATGATATCGTATTGTTTGGCGCGGATATTCAGAGGGTCGCTGTCAAGCCGCTCGACATGTGCCTCGTCCATGCCAGAAAAGGGGTTGTGCTCGGCATCATAGCGTTGATTTTCCTCGTCGTAGTGGAAGAGAGGGAAGTCTACGACCCAGCAGAAAGCAACCTCATTGGGATCGATCAGCTTCAGGCGTTCGGCCAGCCTGCTACGCAGGCGGAAGAGCACATCATTGGCGACTTTGGAGCTATCGGCCACGAAGAGCAGCAGGTCGCCCGGCTGGCCTTCCAGGCGTGTGATGATGGCCTGCACTTCTTCTGAAGACATGAATTTGGTCAGCGGTGATTTAATCTCGCCAGCGGTGTTCATGGCCAGCGTCACCAGTCCTCTTGCGCCGAGCGTGCGCGCGAACTCGGTCAGTTCGTCAATCTCTTTGCGTGTGTAGCCGGCTGCGCCGGGCACGCGAATGCCCTTTACAATGCCTTCGGCGGCCAGCGCATTGCGGAAGACGCCGAAGTTGCCGGCATTTGCCAGGTCCGAGATTTCGACCAGCGGCAGGTCAAAGCGCAGGTCGGGATGATCCGAACCGTAGCGGTCCATGGCGTGCTTGTAGTTCAGGCGTGGGAAGGGCTGCTGCTTCATATGTTTATCAGTTAGCTTCTCAACCAGCACAATCAGCATATTTTCGATTAGCGACATTACATCGTCTTCGGAGACGAGGGCCATTTCCAGGTCAAGCTGTGTAAATTCTGGCTGGCGGTCGGCCCGCTGATCCTCGTCGCGGAAGCAGCGTGCAATCTGGAAATAGCGATCCAGGCCAGCGACCATCAATAGCTGTTTGAGCTGCTGAGGTGACTGGGGAAGGGCGTAGAATTCACCGGGATAGAGGCGACTGGGGACCAGGTAGTCGCGTGCGCCTTCCGGGGTGCTTTTCATCAGGATCGGAGTCTCAATTTCCAGGAAGCCGCGCTCATCGAGATAGTCACGTATGGTTTTGACAACGCGGTGGCGCAGCACCATGTTGTCGCGCATTCCGGGCCGGCGCAGGTCGAGATAGCGGTATTTGAGGCGCAGGGACTCATCAACCTGGACGGTATCGCTACTGATGGGGAATGGTGTCGTGCGCGAGGGATTGAGCACGGCAATCTGTTCGGCGATGATTTCGATGGCGCCGGTACTCAGGTGTGGATTCTCGGTTCCGGGCAGGCGTTGGGAGACCTTGCCGGTTACCTGCACCACGTATTCTGAGCGCACTTCTGAGGCGGCGCGGTGCGCCTCGGCGGAACGTTCCGGGTCGCAGACGACCTGTGTGATACCATAGCGATCACGCAGGTCCAGGAAGATCAGGCCGCCATGGTCGCGGCGCCGGTTGACCCAGCCAGACAAGGTGACCTGCTTTCCTATCTGCTCTTTATTGAGTTCGCCGCAGGTGTGCGTGCGGAAATGTACTTCAAAGCCCACGTTTCGGTTACTCCTTATTATCATGAAGTGATGATTCTATACGCGTTCGCTTCAGCGCTCTTCTCGC
>JAFMRP010001332.1 GCA_017354095.1 Ktedonobacteraceae bacterium | reverse complement strand
ATTGCAACCCGAAGGTCTGCGTAGCGTATGAAGAGAAAAGGATAGTACCCATCAACGAGCCGGAGAGCAGTTCGAAACGGGAAAGACGCGCCAGGCGGCGATGATAGATCAGAGCCAGCGTTAGGGCGCCGATGTTAAAGCGCAGGGTCAGGAACGTAAAGGGCCTGACCAGCGTGATGGTACGCTGTGTAACCAGGAATGTGCTACCCAGGATAAGCGTTGACAGCAATAGAACCAGGCCGATACTCAGGCCAGCCGGGCGGTGGAGTGTTTCCTGTTTCGCACTGACAGGGGGAGATGAAATGGCTTGCGAGGTGGAGTGATTCGTGACAGGCTTTCTCGGCAGCATGGGGAACCTCTCTGACTGCTAATAATGCTCTTGCTTCTATAATCAGGTGGTTAATGAATCAGGGCATTTGAGCCTACAGCCTCATTGTAGCAGAAAAACGAGAGAGACAGCAGGTGTATTTTGCTAAATTTCGTAAAATCAGCTATACTTATGCAGAAGGAAACGAGATTCTGATCCTGAACGTGCAGGGAGTATTGATGGATGTAATCTCCTGCGTGGATAGTCTGCTGGTATGCTGTCTGTTCTGAAAGAGAGAGACACGATGTCACGACAACAGAGACTTTTCCAGCTACCTCTGGTTGGCACGCTTCTTTTTTGCCTGCTTATCGGGGTATTGCTGTTCGCAAGCAGGCGTTCTGCCAAAAAAGATTCCGAGGATGAGATAGTGAAGCACACGGTAGATACGCCACCTGAGGAAGCCCTTGAATATTGGACTGCAGATAGGATGCGTCGCGCCGAACCCGCTGAGATGCCAAATGTCGATGCAGCCGGTCAAAAGAAACGGCGTCCGCGACGACGTTCTCCACGGACGTCCCGTCCGCAGCATTCTTAGACGAAAGAGAGAGGCACGATGCCACGACAGCCGAGATTGGTCCAGTTGCCCCTGGTTGGCAAGATTTTTCTTTGCGTGCTTGCCGGTGTGTACGTGGTGTACCTGGTGGCACTGGCGCGTTTTCTGTATTCTTCGGGGCCGACTTCGTCGACCACCATTATTGAGCATTCAGTGGAGATGCAGGCCAATACCGCTATCCAACACTGGACAGTGGCGAATATGCGCGGTGCAATCAATGCCGACCTGCAGATCGATAGCAGTGCCGGCCTGACGCAGGGGAGCAGCGATACAAGTCCGGACCAGGCGGTCCAGCACCAGGGGCAGCCACAGCAGGACGCTTCTTCGCCTCCTCTCTCAACCGTTGGAAAAGTCTTTTTTACCAACGCCAGTGGTCAGAACATGGTCTGCTCGGGTACGGCAGTCGAGAGTTCTAATAAGAGTGTCGTCGATACGGCCGGGCACTGCCTGTTCTGGAACGGTGATTGGGTGAATAATGTGATCTTTTGCCCGCTGTACGACAATGGGAACACGCCTTATGGCTGCTGGGCTGCTCAAAGTTTAGAGGTCCCTAACGACTGGATAGAAGCCGGGCCGAATGACCTTCATCACGATTTTGGCATGGCCATTGTATCGCCCAATAACCATGGTCTATTGACCGACGTGGTTGGAGGGGCTGGTTGGGCCTATAATCAGCCGACAGATCGGGCCTTCTACGCGTATGGTTATCCGGCAGCGTATCCCTTTGATGGCCAGACCAGGCAGTCCTGCGAGGATGCCAGGGGTACCTTCTGGGAGCAGCACGCGGGCGGCACAGTGGTCTCCATCCCTTGCAATATGACCGGTGGCTCCAGCGGCGGTCCCTGGTTCGTCCAGATTGACGGGAAGTGGTACCTCAACGGTCATAATGACTTCACCAGCAGCATCAAGCCCGGACATATGTTCTCTCCTTACTATGATGAGACGTGGCATGCTCTTTATGAGAAGGCCCAGCACGATTGATGCTACCGGCAAATAGTTTCTCTGCCCGGCGCAAGTTGCGCCGGGCAGATTTTTTTGTGTATGGGTATCTTCGCATCGTCAGCCCTTGACAAATTGATGGATAGCTTATATAGTTAGTTACATGAGTAACTAACCAATGGGGTAGTGAAGTTATGGGACATGTAATGGATGATAGCCGCCCAATTTTCGTGCAAATTGCCGAGCGGATCGAGAA
>JAFMRP010000305.1 GCA_017354095.1 Ktedonobacteraceae bacterium | reverse complement strand
ACAATCCAGTATCTGAGGCCGCGTATAGGATGTACGATGCAAAGATACGATGGAACGATTGGGATGCGGAGAAAAATCGCCTGGAATCGCGTATAGGGTCAAATGAGGAGCTCATTTCCGAAGATCCAGAAGCAAAATCCCACCCGATCAGACTACTCTTTGATGTGTTTGGCGATGACAGAGCAAGGGAAGATCTTGAGAATGATCTTGCAGATCTAAAAAGACAATTAGGACAGCACGAAGGCAAGCGGGAGCAGTTGGAGCAAGAAAAAGAAAAAACGCATACTGCTTTCATAGAGGCTGCCGCAAAGTATTTAGTGGAGGAACAGAATATCTCTGATAGGGTACTCGCACAGTTGATGGCTGAAACAGTTGTATCGCTCATAAGACGACCGGAGTAAACACTACCGGGATGACCCTGTATCTTCTGGTTGGCGGTGCTGTAACCAGCAAGCGAAGTCGTGTATGGACTATAATGAGGTGCCATAGACAGAAGAATTGCGAGGAGACAGCAGATGCAACTGGAAGAGATCACGATTGCCGGGCTACAGGCCGCGATGAGCGAGGGTCAGATCAGCTCCAGCCAGCTTACCGCGAGCTATATCGAACGAATTACGCAGCTTGATTCCACATTGCACTCGATTATCGAAATCAATCCTGACGCGCTTACTATCGCGGAGGAGATGGATCGCGAGCGCGAGGCACAGGGGCCGCGTGGACCGCTGCACGGCATTCCGATCTTGCTCAAGGAAAACATCGCTACGCGCGATAAGATGGAGACGACCGCCGGCTCGCTGGCGCTGCTTGGCTCGCGACCGGCGCGCGATGCCTTTGTGGCCACGAAACTGCGCGCTGCCGGAGCGGTGATCCTGGGCAAAGCCAATCTGAGCGAATGGGCAAATTTCCGCTCTGAGCACTCGTCCAGCGGGTGGAGTGCGCGCGGGGGCCAGGCGCTCAACCCCTACGTGTTAGACCGCACGCCCTGCGGCTCCAGCTCTGGCTCGGCCATCGCTGTGGCGGCCAATCTGGCCGCGGCATCGCTAGGCACTGAAACAGACGGATCGATCCTCTGCCCTGCCTCAGCCAACGGCGTGGTTGGTATTAAACCGACGGTGGGTTTGACCAGCCGCGCTGGCGTTATTCCCATCGCTCACAGCCAGGATACCGTCGGACCCTTTGGCCGCACCGTCGCTGATGCAGCCGCGCTGCTGGCAGTTATCGCGGGATCAGATCCCCACGATCCCGCAACCACCACCCATACCCATAACCTTCCCGACTATACGAAGTATCTTGATGCGGATGGACTGCGGGGAGCGCGCATCGGCGTGGCGCGCGCGTGCTATTTCGGCTATAGCGCCAAAACTGATACCGTCATCGAGCAGGCCATTGCGCGCATGCGCGAGCTGGGCGCGGAGATCGTTGACCCGGCGGATATCGAGACGGCCAGCAAGATGCGCGAGTCCGAGGCCGAGCTCACGGTGCTGCTTTACGAATTGAAGGCCGATCTGAACAAATACCTGGCGGAACTGGAAAGCAGCCCGCTGCGCACGCTGGCGGAGATTATTGAGTTCAATAAAAAGCACGCCGATCTGGAGATGCCCCACTTCGGCCAGGAGCATTTCCTGAAGGCGCAGGAGATGGGCACGCTCGATGACGAAGCCTATCAGCAAGCGCTGGCGGAGAACCATCGCCTGTCGCGCGAGCAGGGCATTGACGCGGTGATGGAGAAGCACCGACTCGACGCGCTGGTGATGCCGACGCTCAGCCCGGCCTGGTGCATCGACCTGGTCAATGGCGATCATCATACCGGCAGTGGTTCGCAGCCAGCAGCCCTGGCCGGTTATCCGGCGATCAGTGTGCCGGCGGGTTTTGTTTCGGAGCTACCGGTGGGCATTACATTCATGGGCCGTGCCTTCAGCGAGCCGGTGCTGATCAAGCTGGCCTATGCCTTTGAGCAGGCGACGCGGGCGCGCAGGGCGCCGCGCTTCCTACCGACGCTGCCGCTTAATCCGGCGTCCTGACAAGGAGAGATAGAGGGTGGCAAGGGCAGCCTCAAGGGCCTCTCCCCGCACCCTGCCCCTACAGGTCCGGCGTCATGAGCTGGATGCCCAGGCGTTCGAGCAGTGCGCGGCATTGGGCGGCGCGGTATTTCACGGGCAGGCGCGTGGGGCGGTGCGAGTCCGAGCCGGCGCTCAGCAACAGGTCGTGCTTATGAGCAAACTGCTCATAGGTGGCGATCTGCTCCGGTGTGTGCGTGGGGTAATAGACCTCGATGCCGTCGATAGGTATTTCCTGGCGCAGCCGGTCGAGCAGCGCAAGGTCATGGTAGACGCTTGTGGGGCGGCCAGGGTGCGCGATCAGGCAGACGGCGCCAGCGCGATGCGCGGCCTCTACGATAGTCGCGATGTCGTTGAGCGGGACGCGCAGGCCGATATCCCGCAGCGTTTTCTCCACCAGCTGCCACTCGTGGGCATGGCCGTGCTCGCGCAAGAGGGTATTGAGATCCCATAGATTACGCGGCTGGCCTGCGCTTGCCGGCAACAGCTCCTGCCGGCGAGGGAAGGCATAGCCCTGGCGCAGCAGGTTTTCATATACAGCGGGCGTATATTCCTGGCGCTCGCGTATCATGGCATCGCCCAGCGCTTGCAGTTCGGCAGGGTTCTCGCCAAAGCCATAACAGAGCAGGTCCGTCTCGTAGCCCTGCCAGATAGTGCTCATCTCCACGGCGGGCAGGATCGCGAGGCCGCGGCGCGCGCCCAATTCGCGCAGGTGGGCAGCGGTGTCTACGCGGTCATGGTCGGTAATGGCCACGAGGGAAAAGCCTTCGTCCGCCAGATAATCGATCAGTCGCCCGGGTTCCCAGGAGCCGTCGCTATAGGTGGTGTGCATCTGCAAATCGATAGCGGCATCGGGAGCCAGGGCTGACAGGATGGTCATCGCGTTGTGCCTTTCTCTATCTTTAAGCTGTTCTGCCATTATTCCAACAGAGGCAACAGAGACAACAGTTCGGAGAGGTCAGTGATTACAGCGTCGGGGGTGACCTCTATGGACGATGGCCAGGGGTGTTCTGGTTTTTTCCAGACGGTGCGCATGCCAACTTCCTGGCCGCCTTTGATGTCGGCGTCCAGGCGATCGCCGACCATCATACACTCGCGCGGAGTGACGCCAAGCCGCTCGGTGACGGAATAGAAGACCTGTGGATGCGGTTTGGAGTGCGGCAGTTCAGAGGTGTACACGACGACGTCGAGCAGGGCATCCAGGCCGTGCAGCGCCAGGTCGGCGTTGTGCCATTCGGAGGCCCACCAGGTATTCGAGAGCAGACCGAGCCGGTAGCCGCGCTTGCGCAGCTCCAGCAGCGTGGGGACGCTGTCGGGAAAGATGATGGACCAGTCGCTAATGGCGTGTGCGTAGCCATCCAGCACGGTCATGACTTCCTGTTCGCTAACCTGGACGCCCAGGCGGTCGAAGCCATCGCGCACCAGGTCGGTCGCGGTGCCGCTCGTGCAGCGCTCCCTCACGCCTTCCCAGTGGGCCAGTTCGGCATCGCGCATAGCTTGAGTGAAGGCCGCAGGCTCTGGCCAGTCGCGCCGGGGGAGGCGCTGTGCAAAATAGGCATAGGCAAGCCTCCAGCGGCGCGGGGCATCGTCGTCCCAATCGGGCCAGTCGATGAGTGTTCCCCCTAGATCAAAGATGATGGCATGTACAGGCATGTTGCAGGCTGCTTCCTCAATTTTTATGCGATCAGAGTGCTATCGACGTGGTTCAAGATTTCCGCGACTGCGGAGATATGTGGGCCGTCCCACTGCTCTTCGTCCTGGCGGCGCGTGTTGGAAGCGTTTTCGTAGGGAGCGCGGATCAGAACCGGGTACATGCCCACGGCGCGCGCGCCGCTCAGTTCGTTGCTGCCACCGTCTCCCATATAGAGGCACTGCGCAGGCTCTACGCCTAGGCGCTCGCAGGCGAGCAGGAAGATGCGTGGATCAGGCTTTTTCATGCCGACCTCGCTGGAGAGGATGGGCACGTCGATGAGCGGGGCCAGGGCTGTCTGAGGCCAGTAGTAGGCGGTATCTTCAGTGCAGTCGCTGATCAGGCCAAGCCGATAGCCGGCGGTTTTGAGGATGGTCAGTGTTTCAACGGCATCGGGGCGCGGCACCAGCATATCTCTAGTGAACGAGTAGCGCAGGTCAGCGGCCTGTTGAATCTGCTCGGGCGCCGGGTTGACGCCGAGCTGGTGGCAGATATATTCGATGGCGCCGGGCACGCGCAGGGTGCCTGTAGAGCGCATCGGCCAGGTATCGCGGTTCCAGAGATGCTCGAACCTGTCTGCCGGGGCCTGCACGAGCGCGGCCATGCGTCCCAGGACGGCTTGAAATTGCGCGTGATGCATATTGTCTACCAGCGTACCAAACAGGTCGAAGATGATAGCTTTATATTTCATAGATTTGCGAGAGTTTCCTATTTTAATAAGCCTTTGCGGCGCATCTGGTCCAGGTCGAGATTGGCCGGAGCGTCGGGGTTGATGCCGGCTTCGGAGCAGGCCCAGCCGATCAGCGAGAAGCCGAGGCGCAGGCCGCGCACAAGGTCTGGCGTGCTGGTGCTGGTTACGAGTTCCAGGCATTCCTGGCGCAGCTCGATCGTTTTGCTTTCGTTGTAAGAGCCGTGGTAGCCTTCCAGCAGCGCGGTATGCGGCATGAAATCGTGATAGGAGATATTGCAGGAGGAAGCCAGCAGGAAGAGCCAGTAGCCGACCTGGCTGCCTTCCAGGGCTGTATCTGCCTGCCGGTTAGTGTGGACGTGCTCGCCGCTCTGCACGTCGGCCAGTTCTTGCAGTTCGTCGGCCAGGCGCGAGATGAGATAGCCGGGGGTACGCTCCTGCAAGAGGCGCGAGGTGTTGGACTGCTCGCTCAGGTCGTGGTCGCGCAGGTAGTTATAGGCGCCGTAGAGCTGGTGCAGCTTTGTCTCCAGGGAGCTGGATTCCTGATTGGTTGTGGTGCCATAGACGGTTTGTGGATCGAAGACGCGTTCGGCCACGGTGCGATAGCTGCCGTCGGGGAGCAGCTGGCGATAGTAGCAGCTGCGATAGCCTTCGTGGCAGGCCGCGCCGCCATGTTGTACTACGCGCAGCAGCAGGCTGTTCTCTTCACAGTTAATGAAGATCGCGCGCACTTCCTGCACGTTGCCTGATTGTTCGCCTTTATGCCAGATGGTGTTGCGCGAGCGGCTGTAGAAATGGGTCTGCCCGCTCTCCAGTGTGCGCTGCAAGGCCTCCTGGTTCATGAAGGCGACCATGAGCACTTCGCCGCTGGTGTCATCAACCACTACAGCAGGGGCCAGCCCCTGTCTATCAAATTTTAACCCGGTATTCATCAGAAAACTCAGCTCCTCTATCAACTTCAGCTTCAGACGGTTGTATCGTACCACAAAACGGAGGAGTTCGGGGAGGCTCGCGAACTCGTGGGCTATGGAGCGGTAAATTCTCCGGCCACCAGCATGAAGTTTCAGAAAATAGGAGAGTATATGGGTGCCAGAGCAAAGGTACAGGCAAGGACAGGGTTGCAGGGTTCAGTGGGTGGCCTACGGGCTCCCATACGCTAAAGCGATGGGCTACAAGCGAGTCACTGCACTGGGATTCGGTTGGGCCAGTGGGTGACAGAATCAGCCTACGGGTTCCCATTGGTTGTCTGTATGCCGCGATCATTTTTTCATGTTCATAGGGTGGCCCTACATGTTGGGTGAAGCGCGAGGGAAGGCAGGTGCAAGGATTTGTTCGTGTTCACCGTTTGTGCTATGCTAGGGGCAGATTTGGTAGCGTAGTATACTGGTTGATTGAAAGGCAGGGTGAGATGATGATGACTGAGAGGTTGCCGGGCGTGGTGCGGGCCGATTGGGTGCCAGGTCCACAGCAGGGCAGCTGGACCTACAGGGATTACGCGACCATTCCCGATGATGGCAGACGTTATGAAGTGGTAAGGGGAGTTTTGTATATGCCGCCGTCTCCAGATGTTGAGCACCAGAGGACTGCTGGTGAGATTTTCGCGCTTATTCGAGATTTTGTAAGGCCGATGCAGATGGGTGAGGTGTTTGTGGCGCCTCTGGATGTGGAGTTGGAGCAGGATACGGTGGTGCAGCCGGATGTTTTTGTGATTCTCAAGGAGCACGCGGATCGGGTGGGGAGGAAACGCATTATTGGTGCTCCTGACCTGGCAGTGGAGAT
>JAFMRP010001331.1 GCA_017354095.1 Ktedonobacteraceae bacterium | reverse complement strand
ATACATGGTAATGTATGTATAGTTTTTATGGTTCTACTTATTAAGCTCATGTATTGTGATAAAAAAATATTAACTGTTAACATCTCTGCCAATCTTAGATTAGCAAGGATTGCTTTATGACTGATAGTGTGTCACAACTTTTTTGTTCCAACTGTGGAGCTGCCAACTCCAGCGAGGATACACACTGCACTTTCTGCCAGCGGTCACTCACACAGACCTCGCCGAGCCAGGCATTAGCAGATGCCTCTTCGTTGATTCACGGGCGTTATGAAATTCTCGCCGAGCTGGGATCGGGCGGCTATAGTTCGGTTTATAAAGCGCGAGACACCCTGCAGCAGCGCGTGGTCGCGCTCAAAGCGATTACGCTGCGCAATCTCTCAGCGCAGGAGATGATCGAGGCCACCGATACGTTTAATCGTGAATGGCAGATCCTCGCGCGTCTGCGTCATCCACAACTGCCAAACGTGTATGATCATTTCAATGACGCGGAGCACTGGTACCTGGCCGTCGAGTTTATGGAGGGGGAGACGCTTGAAGCTTATATGCAAAAGCATACGTCGGGTCTGCCAGTCACAGAGGTGCTTGAGATCGGGATACAACTGTGCGAAGTGCTGAGCTACCTCCACCATAGCAAGCCTCCGGTCATTTTTCGCGATCTCAAGCCCGGCAATGTGATGCTCAGCCCCAACGGCGGCTGCTCGCTGATCGACTTTGGGATCGCGCGTCATTTTCAGCCTGACAAGAAGAGAGACACCCTGCCACTGGGTTCACCGGGCTTTGCCTCCCCTGAACAGTATGGCAAATCCCAGACCACGCCGCGCTCGGACATCTACAGCCTTGGAGCGCTGTTACACTTTCTGATCACCGGAAATGATCCTTCCGAGCAGGCTTTTCACTTTGAGCCGCTGCGCCTCTATGGCGAGGGGTTATGGGAATTGAATGTGTTGATCCAGCTTATGATAGCCCTTGATCCGCAGCAGCGTCCAGAAAGCATACAGAAAGTGAAGGAGGAGTTGGAGCGTATCGGGCTGCTTCTCTTGCCGCAGAAGTACCAGCCAGCGCGACAAAATGTTCCTCAGAGATTGCCACGTCTTAGCTGGCAGAGCCCGACATCTTCTGGTTCTGCGGGGGGTTCTACCTGGCAGAGCCCGAGTTCTTCCCGGAAGGGGTATTATGGCGGCAAGCCCATCTGGAGGCAGGATCAGCAACAGCAGCAGCAGCAGCAAGTATTCGCGCCCACGCCACAAAAACCGGATCTTGGGCGGCGCCGCGCTATTGGCGCAATCATCGCCGGAGCAGCCATGCTGGCCGGTATCTGGCTCTATGGCACCAAGCACACTATCGATAACACAACCACGTCCAGTACGCCCACGCAGGAGCCGGCCTCTACGGAGACGCCATCATCTACTGAAGTATCCCAGGAGGTTGCCGCCGCTAATCTGCTCTATAGCGCACGTCTCTATAAGGATGGGGATCTTGAGGTAGTGTCGCTGCCAGGGCAAGTAGCTATGGGGCGCTTTTCCACGGGAGTAAGTCATCCCTACAGTACTGATCTTTACTGGTCACCTGACGACTCGCGCATTGCCGTCATCGGTGACTATCAGACCTGCCAGGTCTGGGACATCAAGAGTGGCCAGCAGATCATCAATCGCAACAATACCAACGACATTTTCTCACTGGCCTGGAGCCCTGATGGCAAGCGTATTGCCATAAGCGGGGGATATCGGCTATCGATCTGGAGCGCGCAAGATGGCACCGTAATATACGAGCATGATATGGAGGACTATGACCTGGAGATAGATAATCTGGTGTGGTCGCCTGATGGTGCCTATCTCGCGTTCTCCGATCAGCGCTACTATTATGATAGAGATAACAACTGGACAGTGAGGATCTGGGACGTGGCCGGTCGGAAGCAGGTTGGGCAGTTCAGTGGCTCTTTCATCAAGCAGGATACGAAGACAATGTCGCAACTGAGCTGGTCGTCCGATGGCGCGTGGATGGTTGTGATGGATGGTGAGCGCGTCTGGCGCTTCCAGCCTCACAAACCCGGTTCACTCAGCGAGTTCACGAGGGTATCCAAATCGGATGAGTTTATTGACCTGGCCTGGTCGCCCGAT
>JAFMRP010000304.1 GCA_017354095.1 Ktedonobacteraceae bacterium | reverse complement strand
GCTGGGGGGACCAGCTGATCATGAGCGGCTCGATTGGCTCCAGCGCGAGCTTTCTCCTCTTCCACATGCTTCTCTGCTGAGCGTGCTGAACACTGTGCCACTGCTAGAACTGGCCCATCATCTCTGCCAGTGCGATGGTTATCTCGGCAACGATTCTGGCATCACGCATCTCGCGGCGCTGCTGGGGCTGCCTACGCTCGCGCTCTTCGGGCCGAGCGATCCTGTTACCTGGCGTCCCCTGGGATGTTCTGTCAGTGTATTGTCTTCACCGGAGCTGGGAAATTTGGCAGTAGATGTTGTCGTGCCAAAACTAGAATCGTTGCTAGTTTAGAGTAATTGTAACGTCATGTAAGTTGACGTAACGTCATGCACGTTGACTGTGGCCGTTTTCGCGGTGCAAGCTGTATCGATGTTGTTGAATTGTGCATGTAGTATACAAGGGAGGTTTTGCGTATGGGTTATATGCCGCCTGATCCGCAGCAGCCGAATTATCCGCAAGGCAAGCTGATACTGCCTCCAACGCAGCAGGAAGCCCCGCCCCAGGCCTCCGATGCCACCGTTTTCCACCCGACAGCGCCGCGAGTCCGCCCAGAGCATTTGATCCGTCCCACGTCGCCGCAGATGCAGGGTAGTTTTTTCACGCGCCTGCGCCAGCAGCTGCGCAATGATCCAGCCTACCGGGTGCTGGCGATCGCCCTGGCTGGTGTATTGATCGCCGGTATCGTCTTTATCGTTTTTGCCAGTAGTCTGCTGGCCTCGCCCGGACCACAGCAGAACAGTGCTGCTTTAATGGCCCAGGCCTCGGCGACCGCCGCAGCCCAGCAGGCGCCAACTCCCGAACCCAGTCCAACGGAGGTGCCAACTCCCACCCCAACTGTGCCGCCTGTGCCAACTCTGGAACCTACCCCTACCACGGCTCCAGACGTGCTGACACTGCAGATTGTAAGTATTCCCCAGAGTGTTGTGAATGGGACGAGGGTGCCGGTCACCGTGCAGAGCAGTCTGCCCGATACCACCGTCAGGCTGCATGTGACGTATACCGGAGCGTTTGGGAGCTTTAACAGCAGGGCAGTGAGTACTGGTGATGATGGCACCGTCACGTTGAACTGGAGCGTCAGTGTGATAGGTGGGTCCAACCGCACCGTCACCGCCACAGTTTATGCCGTAGCCTTCGACCAGTTTGGGCAGCAGGTGTTGTCGCAGCCGGTGAGCGTGCTGGTATTGCGCAATAACAATTAGTTTTTCGCGCCACCGTCTGGACAAGAGGGTAGTGCGAAAAAGGAAACAGATCGCTTCCTGTGAAATTTGTCATGGATGGGTCGTATAATGTTTAGTACTTTCAGGTATGCCTGGTTTAAGCCCGTAATTATTTGATTGAAGGATAGGGTATGACGCAGACCGACAATTTTCACCGGGTGCGCGATATGGCCCGCATGGTCCAGCAGAGTGTGGGTCGGGTGATCGTTGGTAAAGAGGCTGTAATTGATTTGCTGATGGTCGCGCTGTTGTGTGAGGGGCATGTGCTTTTTGAGGACGTTCCTGGTATTGGCAAGACGACCATGGCCAAAGCGCTCGCTCGTTCGCTTGGCTGTTCCTTTCAGCGTATCCAGTTCACTCCCGACCTATTGCCCTCAGATGTCACCGGGATTACTTTTTACAATCAGAAGAATGGTGAGTTTGAATTCAGGCCCGGGCCCATTCTCTCCCAGATTGTGCTGGCCGACGAAATCAACCGGGCCACACCACGCACGCAATCCGCTTTGCTTGAAGCGATGGAAGAGCGCCAGGTGAGTGTTGAGCGTGAGACGCTGGTGCTGCCGCGGCCCTTTATCGTAGTTGCTACCCAGAATCCTGTTGAACTGGAAGGCACCTTTCCCCTGCCGGAGGCGCAGCTTGATCGCTTTCTGATGCGTCTGCGCCTGGATTATCCCAGTAAGTCGGAGGAGCGGCTGATTCTGCAGCGTTTTAAAGAGGCGCAGCCGTTGCAGGATGTTGCACCCGTCATTGATGCCCGGCAATTGGAGCAGATGCAGGTGCTTATTCGCAAAGTGCATGTAGAGCCGGTCGTTGAGAGCTATATTGTGGACCTGGTGCGTGCTACGCGCACGCATAGTGGCGTGGAACTGGGAGTCAGCCCACGAGGTTCGCTTGCCCTCTACCGGTCCAGCCAGGCGTATGCCGCGCTGCAGGGCAGGAATTATGTTATTCCTGACGATGTGAAGCGCTTGGCTCGCCCTGTGCTGGCCCATCGTATGATCGCCACCAGCCAGGCCCGGTTGCATGGTCGTTTGATGGACCAGGTTATTGATGACGTGTTGCAGACGATAGCCGTACCGGTGGAATCATGATGTTTTCGAGGGGCCGCACCGGTCAGAGGCGAGCTGCCTTCTCTATGCAGGGCGATTATATTTACCGGCGCTGGTACTACCTGGGAGTGCTGGCGTTGATTGGCAGCATTGTTTTGCATGTGCCGCTGCTGGCCGTGTGTGGTCTGCTGCTGGTGCTTGTTCTGGCTACGATTGATTTGTGGGCGCACTTTTGCCTGCATTCGTTGAGCTATCAGCATCGTCTTTCGGAGCAGCGTGTTGCGTTTGGCGAGATGGTCACCTTCTCCATGATGGTCGAGAACTCCAAGGTGCTGCCCCTATCCTGGCTGGAAGTTTCGGACGTGGTGCCGCGAGCATTGGAGGTAGAGGGGCGAGCAGTGCGGAGTAGCCGTAGCAGCGACAGCGCAACGCTGGAGATGTTGTACAGCCCGCGCTGGTATGAGCGCATCACCAGGCGGTACAACGTACGTTGTGCCGCGCGAGGCGTGCATGCTTTTGGTCCTACTACGCTCTGTAGTGGCGATCTTTTTGGTTTTGTCAGGCGTGAAGCATCGCTAGGAAACGCGCAGTATCTGCTGGTATATCCCCTGGTTGTGCCGCTGAGCAGTTTCAGCATTCCCTCGCGTCATCCCTTTGGCGAACTGCGAGCGCCGCGCCGCTTATTAGAAGATCCAGCCCGTGTTGTGGGTGTGCGCGACTATGCGTATGGAGATAGCATGCGCCGTGTTCACTGGAAGGCCAGTGCCCGCATGATGCAGCTGCAGAGTAAGGTGTTCGAGGCCTCGACGACGTATAACATGGTGCTGTTCCTCAACATCGTCTCCAGCCTTGACGTGTATTACGGCGTGCATCCCGAACTGCATGAGCTGGCCATCTGTGCTGCCGCCTCGGTCTCCTCCTGGGCTATCGAGCAGGGCTACGCGGTAGGACTTTATGCCAATACGATCCTGTATATGCCAGATGAGGTCAAGCAAGACGAGCCGGAGTTGGAGAATGGGGAGCGCAACCTGGCGGCTGAGGTTTCGGCTCAGCTGGAGCGTCGCCGTGTGCATATACCGCCTGCCAGCAGTGGTGAGCAGCTGGCGCGCATCATGGACGTACTGGCGCGCATCCAGACCTACTTCGGGACGGCAATCGAGGAAGTGATACTGGCCGAGCGTTCGCGTCTCCCCGCTGGAGCGACAGTTGTGCTCATTACCGGCTCGCTAACGGACATGCTGATCGATACGCTGGTGCGGTTGCGCCAGGGAGGGCATGCCGTCACAGTGCTCTTTATCGGTGATTCTCCGCCGCCTCTCAGGCTGGCCGGTATTACTATTTATCACCTGGGCGGCGAGGCCGCCTGGGAGCGCCTGGTTGCGCAATTTGGCAATCCTGGGCAAGCGGGAGATCAGGGGGTGCAGGAGGGCGTGGGTTTTAGCTTATGAGCTGAGCCCGCCCACACCGGCCACCCGCAAGGGGTGGCCTTACATATCCCGAGGGGGCGAGTGAAGGTGCTCTATGGGTTTTGTGCTTTTACGAGGGTTTTGGCCTGTTGCCACATGGCGCGCCATTCGGCTGAACTATATGTTGTGGGTGCGCGTCCATCCGCGCGGATCATGGCCTCCATCGCCTGGAAGCGCTGGCGGAACTTGCGGGTTGAGCGGCGCAGAGCCTCTTCCGCGTCAATTTTGAATGAGAGTGCCAGTTTGCTGGTCATAAACAGCAGATCGCCCACTTCTTCGAGTTGTTCTTCCGCTGTTTGAGCTGTGCGTAGCTCCTCCAGCTCTTCGGCCAGCTTGGTATAGACATCTTGCAGGCTCGGAAATTCAAAGCCGATGCGTGAGACGCGTTTCAGATATTCCTGGGCTATGGTCAGTGCCGGGGAGGCTTGTGGTACGTGGTCGAGTACGCTTTCTTTTGTGATATCTTTGCCCGCTCGGATGCGCTCCTGGCGTTTGATCTCTTCCCAGTTTTGTACGACCTGTGCGGCGTTGCCAACCTCGACGCTGCCGAAAACGTGGGGATGGCGGCGGATCAGCTTGGCATTGATGTGTTCAAGCACATCACCGATGGAGAAATCGCCGTCCTGGCGCGCGATTTCGGCGTGTAGATAGACCTGGAGGAGCAGATCGCCCAGTTCTTCGGCCAGCTTCTCCATATCGTGCTCTTCCAGGGCCTCGACGACCTCGTAGGTCTCCTCAATAACATATTTTGTCAGGCTCTGGTGGGTTTGCTCGCGGTCCCAGGGGCAGCCATCGGGATCGCGTCTCAGGCGCATCGTAATAAAGCGCAGCGTTTCGGGCAGCCGCAGGGCCGACAGCTCGTCCACGGGTGGTACATAGAGCGTGCTGAGGTGGTTGGCGTGGCCCGCGCGATCCAGCTCAAGGAGTGGCATTGTCAGTACCTGTTCCTCGCCATCGACGCCGGCTGCGCGTACCAACTTCACCGGCCACTCATCGGGATAACATTCGCTCAGCGCCAGCTTGACCTGGCTCGCGAGACGCCGGTTATAGACCTGGGTGACCAGCAGCGGTATTGTGGGAATAATTTTGCCCGCGATCTCATCCTGGCGCAGGGCTGCCAGTTCCGTGGCGTCGATGAGCTGCGCACCTCGTTCCAGTGGGTCCAGTTGGAGAGCGGAGTAGACTGGCTCCAGAAACGACAGGCCATCAATGATGCGGATGCTCAGGTTGTGCTCGGTGGCCAGGTTCTGAATGATGCGTACCGAGGATTCGCCGATGAGGGGATGGCCGGGAACGGCGTATATGATGGGATGTTGTTGTGCCAGCGCGCAGATTTCCTGTGCCATCCGTGTATAGAGTGTGTGCCAGTCCGTGGAATCGTCGTAGAGCC
This sequence comes from Ktedonobacteraceae bacterium, assembly GCA_017354095.1. Lineage (GTDB taxonomy): Bacteria > Chloroflexota > Ktedonobacteria > Ktedonobacterales > Ktedonobacteraceae > Bu33. Next base: position 1,058 of record JAFMRP010000304.1, on the reverse strand, counting down.
GATCAAACGATTCTATATGTAAATTGGGTAGATGCTGCCGGAGCTGTTCGACTGTTGGATGAATGAGCGTGCGAAAGTAGGCTGTTTGCTGGTCCTGGGCGGCCTGGCGCAGCAGGTCATATGCTTCGAGCGTGAGGGCGCGCAGATTGCCGGGTCCAAGGCCAAGAATTGTGATGGATGTAGTTGTCATAGATGTAAAGCGATCCTCTCTCCAGTGCAAAGGCCAGGATATTCAGTGACAGTGTAGCCTTATGATGGAGGGGTGTCAAATAGGAATAGAATAGTGGCATTGTCGAATATGCGACAACGTGTTATGCTATCTTTAGCAACATGACTGTGCCCATATTTCGAGGAGGTATGGGTCTTATAAGGAGGTTTTACATGGCGTCCGCCGAAAGCCAAAAACCAACCTGCCCGGTGTGTAGCCAGGCAGATCAAGTAAAAACAATGCGAGCCGCCTATGAATCTGGTGTGGATCAGTGTGCTCCGCCTGATATGCCAACGAAAAAAGTTCTTATGATGCCATTTATCATAACCAGTGCTGTGGTTGTGGGGATATGTATTTTCTTTGTTGTGGTCCTTATTGGCAGTCTGGAAAGTAATTTGCCGGAGCTCTGGCAGTATATCCTTACGATAACCACGCTGGTCTGTATTGTCGCTGCCCTGGTTGTTTCCTATATTGCCTTCCAGCGTGTAGTGAAGGGTGATGCGGATGCGACCGAGCGTTTCCCGGCCTGGGATCGCGCGATGAATACCTGGCGCAATCTCTATTACTGTGCGCGCGATAATGCCGTCTTTGATCCCAAAACGAAGCAGACGCTCTCTGAGAGGCAACTGGCTGTACTGCGCTCGATGGACGAAGAGTCCATTGAGGTGAAGGCTGCGGCGGTCGCGAGGCAGCAGTAGCAACTGGCAGAAGGATTTCCCTACGCGGAAAACGGAGGGCGTAATCGGCCACCCACGAGGGGTGGCCTTACATTTTGCCCGGGTGCGTGGGAGAGGTGGATATCTCCGAAGCATTTTTCATGACGAGCGGTTTTTGTGATAGATGCTGCGTG
>JAFMRP010001330.1 GCA_017354095.1 Ktedonobacteraceae bacterium | reverse complement strand
AAACTGGACCCCCTTCCACTACTTCAAACGTCCCATCGGACCGCGCTCCGAAGACTAAACGCTTGGTGGGAGAGGTGCAGGAGGGAGCCAGCCTCACCGCTCGGCTGATAGGTTCCTTGCACTCCTCTCACAACGTGGAATACCGCATACGGAATGGCTGGTCAACTCCTGGCACAAAGCGTAAGCCATGCCTCCATTCCTTCCGCGCCGCCGCATGAACATTGACAAATCATCATGGTCCATCAGGCTCTTGCCCTTGGGAACTGTAGGGCCACCCCTTGCGGGTGATGCCTTTCTGACCACCTGAGCCGGAGGCTAGCCGCGCTAGCGGCGTTGGTGGTCGGAATACAGAGGATAGCCGGCTCGCGGGTTCCGACCAACGTTCGACGTGTTAATGATATTGACAATAATGTGATTTTCCTTTAATATTTCAGTAAGCATTGAAATACTGAAATGCAAAAATAAACCATAGCAAGGAAGCTGCAACTTCCAGAAGAAGAGAGATCGAGATGAGCACTGATACTACCGATACTGTGAGTGACGCCAGTCAGGAGAACGCTGTGCGGGTGAACTGGGGTGGGATTGGACTCTTCTTGCTGCTCGCGTTTGTCATAAGCTGGGCCTGCTTTATTGGGCTGCGCGCTTTGGGCCTGCCATTGCCGATCTATGCCGCGGTTGGGATGTTTGGTCCCGCTCTGGCAGCCCTGTTGACGCGTTTGATCAGGCGCGAGGGCTTCGCCGACGCCGGCTTACGGCTGGTCGGACGTGGACGGCGTGGAGGTGCATGGATGTACCTGGCGGCCTACCTTGTGCCGCCGCTGCTCATTGCCGCCGGTATCGGTTTCGTCCTGCTGGTTGGCTACCAGCACTGGGCGTTGAACGAGAATATGCAGAAGCTGGGCGCGTCTCTTGTGGAGAGCCTGCGGAAGGCGGGTCAGCCGGTGCCAAATGGTATGACGCCTGAGCAGCTGGGCTGGACCTCTTTGTTAGCGCAGACGGCGGCTGCGTTTACCGTTGCCCTGCTTATCAACAGCGTTTTCACCTTTGGCGAGGAGTTTGGCTGGCGCGGCTACCTGTTGCCAAAGCTGGCGCCGCTGGGTGGTGTGGTCGCGGCCATCATTACCGGCGCGATCTGGGGACTGTGGCACGCACCGCTGATCATCCTGGATGGCTATAACTATCCCGGCCACCCCGCCCTGGGTGTGCTGATGATGATCGTGTTCTGTAGCGCGTTGGGCGTGATCCAGGCCTGGCTGCGCTTCCGCTCTGGCAGCGTCTGGCCGCCAGTGCTGGCTCATGCCGCCGTAAATGCGCAGACAGGTTTCGCTATTCTATGTCTGACACATGGCGACTCGCTGCTTAGCGCGCCGATTGGCCTGCTCGGGCTGGTACCGATGATCGCGCTGGCCATCGTGCTGGTAGTGACCGGACGACTCAAGCCCGATGTGCCTGCTGCTGCTGCAGAGCCGCGTGAGAGCCAGGGCACAATGTAAGGAAAAAGAGGGGCCGGCAATGAATGCCATTGAGACGCAACAACTGACCCGCACCTTTGGCAGCCGCGTCGCGGTAGACAGCTTGACTCTGGCGATCCCTGAATCTACTGTCTTTGGCTTCCTGGGACCTAATGGGGCGGGTAAGACGACCACTGTGCGCATGCTGTCCGCGCTGATCGCTCCGAGTAATGGCCGCGCGATGGTTAATGGATATGAACTTGGCGCGAACGACGGCCTTATTCGCCAGTCGGTAGGGATATTGACTGAAGTGCCGGGGCTGTATGATCGGCTAACGGCTCTACAAAATCTGGTTTTCTTTGCCCGGCTCTATGGACTTTCATCTCATCGGGCTACACAGCAGGCTGAGCGCTATCTGCGCATGCTGGACCTGTGGGAGCGACGTGACGAACGAGTGGGCGGCTTCTCGAAAGGGATGCGGCAAAAGCTGGCGATTGTACGTGCGCTGCTGCATGAGCCGCTTTTACAGCATTGCCGCTGATTTTGCTATCACAGTCCGGGCATCTCTCAACAAATGGGTCGTTGAATGTGGGAAACAACCCGCTGCTGGCGGGGCTCAGTCACGATGAGATGCTGCAGGTCTCATTGGGTATGGTTGTATCCACATT
>JAFMRP010001329.1 GCA_017354095.1 Ktedonobacteraceae bacterium | reverse complement strand
CCCGGACCCGTGTCATGTACTACGGTCTGGATGAGAGAGCCGGGGTTCGGGCCAGCGATCTCCAGGGTGATGCACTTCATGGGCATTCTTTCACGCTCCATTACCACGATGTGCATCTGCCAGTGCAGCTTCAGATCCCCGGCAAACATGGGGTGAGCACGGCGCTCGCCGCAGCCGCAACAGGTTTCCTGGCTGGCGTAGCGCCCGAGGCCATCAGTTCGGCACTCGCTTCCCTGGTCCCGGTGAAAGGGCGAGGTGTGATCAAGCGGGGACCCAACGGAAGTACCCTCATTGACGATTCCTACAAGGCCAACCGCCAGTCTATTCTCGCGGGCATCGCGGTGATGCATGGAACTGACCTGACGGGGGGAGGGAAACGCTGGGCCGTTCTGGGTGATATGCTCGATCTTGCTCAGTACGCCCATGATGAACACTACACAACCGGTCAGGCCCTTGTTGGCCAGATTGATTATCTGGTTGCCATTGGCGATCAGGCACGCTTCTATGTGGAGGGAGCGCGAGAAGCAGGAATGCCAGCAGACAGGCTCTTTTTATTCAAAGCAGACCCGGCGGATCATGCTCAGATGGAGTCAGCCAAGCAGGCTGTGAGCGCCTTCCTTCATGAGAAAGTTCAGAGCAATGATCTCCTTATCCTCAAAGGCTCCAATCCGCTTGGCTTACAAACCATACTGGAAAAATTCTAGAAAGAAAGAGATAGAGAATGAAACAACAAAAACTCCGCGTTGGTGTGATCTTTGGCGGTCGTTCGTGCGAACACGACGTTTCTCTTCATTCAGCGGCTTCCATCTTAGCAAACCTGGATACCAATAAATACGAGGTGATTCCTCTGGGAATCACCAGAGAAGGGACATGGCTCCTTGGCGTGACCCCGGATAAAATGCCAACACCAGCAGAGAAGACAGGCGAACAAGAAAATAGACAACCAGACAAAGCAGCCGTGCTCGCAGGAGATGCAAAGGTCTATGACTTACTGGCCCTTGAAGACGGCAAACCTGTCGGCACTGGTCCTCTGGATGTCATTTTTCCGGTGCTTCATGGCCCTTACGGAGAGGATGGAACTATTCAAGGATTATTCGAGATGGCCGGTCTTCCTTATGTGGGATGCGGTGTCCTGGGTTCCGCGCTTGGCATGGACAAGGAAAAGATGAAAATGCTCTTTCAAGCTATTCATCTTCCTGTGATCCCCTACCTGGTATATAAACACAGGCAATGGGAGCAGGCACCAGAAACGATACTGCTGGCAGTCGAGCAAGAGCTTGGGTATCCCTGCATCGTGAAACCTGTCAACATGGGATCAAGCATTGGTGTGAGCAAGGCCGAGGATCGTAAAACCCTGGAGCAAGCCATTGCACAGGCTGTGGAGTATGATACAAAAATCATCATTGAGCGCTGGCTGAATGTACGAGAAGTGTCCTGTGCCGTCCTGGGCAACGAGGAGCCTGAGATCTCTCTCGTTGGCGAACTGGTAACGGAAGTGGAAATGCTTCACTACGAGGGAAAATACCTTCAACCTGCTTTCAACTTTACTGTACCCGCTGCTATCCCCAGGCCGCAGACTGAAGAACTCCTCCGCATGGCGAAGCAAGCCTTTCTTGTCCTGGACTTGAGCGGCCTGGCTCGCGTGGATTTCTTTCTTGACCGCAATGATGGACGCATCTACATCAACGAAGTCAATACCCTGCCAGGTTTTACGCAGGACAGCGTCTATCCAAAGCTATGGAGCGCGAGTAACCTGCCCTATCCCCAACTCCTCGACCGGATGATCGAACTAGCATTGGAGCGCCACCAGGACCGCCAGCGCTTGCGGACGAGCCAGTAAGATTCAACAACGAACAGAAGTAACACTTCTCCCTTCCCAAAAAAGCGTTACTTCCGTTACAAGTGTTACTTCTGTTCGCTCTGTCCATCCTATCCGTTTCCTGGCTCCTCCGCCCGCGAATCGATGCACCACGCAGAACATATCACCCCCCGTAACCAACTTCTGATGAACTTTTAGCATGTACGAGCACCTACAGGCAACGCATGAAACCCTGTAAGCTCACCTCGCTCCCTCCTGAAATCCGGTGCAGCCGCCCGCTTTAGCGGGGACCCGTAGGCTC
>JAFMRP010000303.1 GCA_017354095.1 Ktedonobacteraceae bacterium | reverse complement strand
GCTGTCCTCTGTATTCCGACCGCCAACGCCGCTGGCGCGGCTACCTGCGCTCAGGTGGTCGGCAAGGAAGACCCTGGGTATTCCCACCAACGCTGCTATCGCAGCCTCTTGATAAGCCGTCAGAAACGGTGCTAGCGCACCTGCGCTTCGCGTCATCTGACGGAGAGGCTTGCGCGCTGCGCGCTCAGGTGGTCGGCAAGGAATCACCCGCGAGGGGTGGCCTTACATGTTGGGTGAAGTGTCAGGGGGAGGCGTATTGCCTTTCAAGTTCGTTTTTCGATTGACATAATCTCGTTTTCCGTTTTCCTCAATAGAAATGTTTCTTTTTGCCTGCGACCCATAATGGACATAGGTTAAGGAGAAGTGGAGCAAAACCACTTCCTCGCTGAATACTATAAACAAACGCAATTCCATTCCAGGCATAGTGAAGTGGTTTTCCCATTGATCTGCACAGGAGTGGGCAGCGCCAGGCATAGTATTCGACGAACCACTGTTGCAAAGGTTTTGTAGCATGGGCCGGAGTTCCCTACCGGCTCAACGCAGGTCCAGAAAGAATGGAGGTTCTCATGAGGAAGCGCCTCGCCGCTGTTATTGCGCTGGTTGCCCTCTCCATATTGGCTTTAGCCGCTGTGCCGACCAGTGCCGCGACACTCTTACACAGTTCGGGGATTCGCCAACAAGCCAACGCCTTCGGGGATCATTTCTGCAGGAGTTGTAATAGTAATAGCAACTTCAGTAATAGCAACTTCACGCGGATCATACGTTTCGAAAGGTGCAGTCGTTGTAGTCATTGCAGCAGCTGTCATCACAGTTGTAGCAGCTGTCATCACAATTGTTGCAATTGCAACAATTGCAACAATTGCAACAGTTGTAATTGCTGTGACAAGGGCTGTAATTGCCATCACAATTGCAATTGCAACCATAACAATTGCTGTGATAATCATCGCAATTGCAGTTGTTGCGACAAGGGTTGCAAGTGTGACCACAAAAAAGGCTGCAACTGTCATCACGATTGCAAGTGTGACCACAATAAGGGTTGCAATTGCTGTCACTGTGGCAATTGAGGGTGAGCCGTGTGCTATTCGTTTGCCACATGGAGGGAGTAAGAAAATCTTTTTGATAGCACCCCCACGTCTTGCTCTCTTCGCTCATCCTTCCGCTGCGAGAGGAATCCCTCCTCTCGCAACTTCACACGGCTATCCCATCTTCTGTACGTATAGCTCATAGATGATCTGGCTGGCCTCCTGTTCGCCCAGTTGTTTGCTTAACCGGGCATAGTAGGCATCGACCTTTCTCATACGAGCGTCGATAAATGTGTGGCTGGCTGTTCCCAGGGCCAGGCCGTTGAGTCCGCGTTGCATAGCTTCGTATTCATCGAGGATTTGCTGGCGCAGCTGTGCGACTTCGCTTTTACACATATCTGGCTCCTTAGTACAATCCTATGAAATGTTTTTCGGAAAAGAGGCTGGAAGCGCGAAGGGCAACCTCAAGGGCCCCGCTCCGCATCCACACCACCCCTTGCCCCTACAGTTACGGGGCGGCGCTCCATAGTCCGTTGTTTCCACACTGGTTATTAAGCCGTGATGGATGATGATGTTACGTGGCTGGTTGATTTGTGCTCTTTATCTCAATAAACGGTGAGTTGTAGTGTTTTGTCATTTTATGAATATTTTGCAATCTTAGTTTGTGCGCCTGTGTTTTGTGCTTGACAACTGGTGGTGCCAGCCGCTACACTGGTGATGTAAGAAGAAAAGTGGCCGCGAAGGGTAGTGGTGTTTCGCGGCAGATAGTTTGGAGTAAAAAACGTGAGAATTCTGGGACAGCGGTATTCGATGTCTATGATGTTTATGCGCAATCAGATGCTTATGATGATGGTATCTGGTCGGGTGTCGCTGTCCTCACGGTCTTTACGTTCTCACCTAAAATGGTGAACGATGCGATAGCAGAGTAACACAGAGGGGCGCAGGCGACACCTGCGCCCCTCCTTTTTTGTCCTGATAAAGTGTTATACCTATACAGAGAAAGAGGGAGTTCTCTTCTGAGAGGAGAGGTGAAGCATGAGCACAGAACATAGCGGGGAGCCGGATGGCAGGCGCTACTATATTACTACAGCCATCGACTATCCCAATGGGAAGCCGCATCTTGGGCATGCACAGGAAAAAGTGGCAGCCGATGTGATCGCGCGCTACCACCGGCTGCTTGGTCATGATACTTACTACAGCGGTGGGGTCGATGAGAATAGCCAGCATGTATTGCGCGCTGCTGAGGCTAATGAGGTTGATCCACGCGTGTGGGTAAATACAATGAACGAGGCTTTCCGTCAGGCCTGGTCGAAGCTAGATGTTTCTTATGATTATTGGATACGCACGACCGAGGAGCGCCACATTCGCGCCTCGCAAGAGATGTTTCGTCGTGCGCAGCGGCGGGGTGATGTTTACAAGTCTACCTATGCCGGCTGGTATTGTCCGAACTGTAACAACTTTTATACAGCGGAAGAGCTGGTAGGCGGGCGATGTCCCAATCATCCTACGCTGTCTCCTGAATGGCTTGAGGAAGAGAATTACTTTTTCGCCTTGACAACGTATAGCGATCGTCTGAAGGAGCATATCGAGGCGCACCCGGAGTTTATTGTGCCGGCCTCGCGCCGTGCCGAAGTGCTGGGACTGATCAAGCAGGGGCTGCGCGACTTCTCGGTCTCACGCCAGGTGCGGCCGGGAACCAGAGCGTGGGGTGTGCCGATTCCGGGAGATCCGCAGCAGGTCATCTATGTCTGGTTTGATGCGCTGACGAATTACCTGACGACGGTCGGTTTTCCCGATGATGAGGAGAGATTCGCGCATTACTGGCCAGCCGACGCGCATGTTATCGGCAAAGACATCACACGGTTTCACTGCCTGTACTGGCCGGCGATGCTGCTTTCCGCCGGGCTGCCCCTGCCGCGCCAGATCGCGGTGCATGGTTTTATCAGCCTGGAGGGGCAACGTTTCTCGAAAACGCTGGGCAACAGTATCGATCCGGTGGAACTGGTTGATGCAGTGGGCAGCGATGCAGTGCGCTATTACCTGCTGCGCAATCTTTCATTTGCCTCGGACGGCGATTTTTCGCGTGCCGGGCTGCTGCGCCATTATAATGACGAGCTAGGAAACGATCTGGGCAATCTCTTGAATCGCGTTGTTACGATGATCCAGCGCTACCGGCAGGGGGTTGTACCGCGTGCCGGAACGTTCAACGAGCTGGACGAGGAGCTACGCCAGCTGGCCGAGGAGACGCGCCTGCGCGCCGGGGCAGCGCTTGAGGCGTGGGAGATTGGGGCCGCATTTACGGCTACCTGGAACTTTGTGCGGCGCACCAACCAGTACCTTGAGCAGAACGCGCCCTGGAAGCTGGCGCGCCAGCCAGAGCAGGCCGAGCGGCTGGACACGGTGCTCTATGTAGCGGCTGAAGCTACGCGTCTGCTGGCGATTCTGCTTTCGCCTTATATTCCGGCGGCCTGCGAGCGCATTCTGGCGCAACTGGGGCTTGATCCGGTACAACATGGAGCATGGGAGCGGGAGGCACGCTGGGGCAGCGTCGAGATGGAGCGCGTCGCGCAGGACGGGGTATTGTTCCCGCGCCTTGATCCCAGCGCGCTGGATGGGATCTAACCCATCCAGCTAGAGACCGTGGGTTATAATAGCGTTAACAAACGTTATCTTGCAGGAGAAAGAAATGTTGGTTCCCAATCCGCCACTAGCTGAACGCCAGCTGGGGACAACCGGGCTCCTGGTTTCGCCCATCTGCGTTGGTTGTGCGCCCCTTGGTAACATGCCAGAAACTTTTGCTTACTCGGTAGCCGAGGAGCAGGCGCTGGCCACTGTTCGCGCGATTTTTAGCGGGCCATTTAGATTCATAGACACGGCTGCCTCGTATGGCGATGGAGAAAGCGAGCGCCGCATTGGTGTTGTACTGCGTGAGCTAGGCGGTTTGCCGCCTGGCTTTGTGCTCGCGACCAAGGCTGACCGCAATCTGCAAAGCGGCGATTTCAGCGGCGATCAGATGAGGCGCAGTGTTGAGCGCAGCCTGCGCCTGCTCGGGATGGAGAAGCTGCAGCTGGTCTATCTGCATGATCCTGAGCACCAGCCTTATGAGTATATCATGGAGCCCGGTGGGGCTGTCGAAGTGCTGCGGCGCTGCAAAGAGGAGGGGCTGATCGAGCACCTGGGCGTGGCAGGTGGTCCCATCGATCTGATGTCGCGCTACGTCGAAACGGGGCTTTTTGAGGTCGCCATCTCGCATAATCGCTATACATTGCTCAACCAGGAGGCCGACCCGTTCTGGGATCTCTGTCAACAGCGGGGCGTAGCGACGGTGAATGCTGCACCTTATGGCAGCGGAATGCTGGCCAAAGGGCCAAGGGCCTATCCACGCTATATGTATGGCGAGGCGCCTGAGGAGTATATGCAGAAAGCGCTGCATGTGCAGGAACTGTGTGATCGCCACCAGGTGCCACTGGCAGCCCTGGCGCTGCAATTCTCGCTGCGCGACACGCGGATCGTCTCGACCATTGTTGGTATGACGCGCGCGGAACGGCTGGATGAGACACTGAAGCTGGCGCAGACGCCCATCCCGGCAGAGCTGTGGGAGGAGGTCGAAGATTATCTGAAGCTGCCACATCATTAGCGGATCGTCATGGAGGCCCGTGGAGGTTGAATCCGTGGGCCGATTTTTTTTCTTGTTAGCCTGACCCTTCATCGCTCAGAACAACGTTAGTATAGCGTGTGTTTTTAGGACCCCTCCTGACCGCTTTCACTGCTATAATCGAATGGAAAAAGATCGTTGATTGAGCGCAAAATAGGAAGGGAATCACTTGAGCACATTCCTCACGCAAAAAAGTCCACGTCTGACACAGGCCTTGTTCTCACGCTCCTTTGCCTGGTTCTGGCTAGGTCAGAGCATCTCTACGCTGGGTGATGGAGCCTTTACAACCGCGCTTGCGGTCGTGGTCTACCAGTTGACCGGATCAAGCCTGATAATGGGGCTATTTCTTATGGCTCAGACTATTCCGGAGTTACTCTTTACTCTGATTGGGGGGGTCGCGGCTGACCGGCTGCCGCGCCGGATGGTTCTGCTCTGCGCTGATAGTGGGCGTGCACTGACGGTGCTCATTATCGCAGCGTTGACCTGGCTGCACCTGCTCCAGATCTGGCACCTTTTTGTGCTGGCGGTGCTTTTCGGCCTCTGCCGCTCCTTCTTCCATCCGGCGTATCGCGCCATTACGCCTAACCTGGTCATCAAAGATCACATCGCTTCGGCCAACGCGCTCACACAGCTAAGTGTGCAGCTCGGCAAATTTCTCGGCCCGCTGCTTGGCGCTGGCTTTATTGGTCTGGCCAACGGTTCCGCGAGCGCGGCATTTGGTTTCGACGGGCTGACGTTTCTTCTCTCCATTTGCTCGCTCCTGGCTATCCGCACTCTGCCGCATGCCACATCAGAGCAGGAGAAAGATGAAAAAAAGGGTTCGCCTGGAGTTCTTGAGGATATTCGTGATGGATTTCGTACGATTCTTGATTCCACCTGGCTACTCTGGTCAATGGGAGCCGCGGCTTTTGCACTGGTGGCCTACACGGGAGCGATGGTGGTCGCGCTGCCCAAACTGGTGTTGGCAGTCTATAGTGGTGGCCCCTGGCTCCTGGCTGCGATTACGACAAGCGCAGGAGTTGGCGCGATTGCCGGAGCTGTTTTTGTTGGTCAGGTGCGCCTGCGCCGCCGTGGTGTGATTGCTTTCCTCGCCTATGTCTTCAGTGGACTGGCACTGCTAGTATTTACGCTACCAGTCTCACAGAACATGGTCATCTTTCTCGCCTTGCCAGCTGCCTTTGCTGTCGGTTTTGGCATGGATGTCATGGGTATCATCTGGTCCAATCTACTCTACGAAATGGTGCCTGATAAAAAGCTGGGCCGCGTTGCCAGCGTCGATCTGCTTGGCTCGCTCGGCCTGCTCCCTGTAGGATATGTGCTTACGGGCTGGCTCAGTGACCGCAGCGGCCCAGCTTTCGTTTTCTTTATCGGCGGCCTGAGTATGATTATTCTCAATTGTATTCCTCTGCTTCTACGTAGCATTCGTAGGATAGAGTAGATCGCCCTCCCTTGACAAAACACAACCGATGCCATTAGACTTAGAAAAACACTCAGGAGAAGAAAGAAGCGTGACGACCATGCCACTACAGCACTCGTGCTTTTATCCGCAGATGCT
>JAFMRP010000302.1 GCA_017354095.1 Ktedonobacteraceae bacterium | reverse complement strand
GAGTCATAGCACTTGAGCGGGTTGAATCACTTGAGAGCTATCAATATGCGCTCAAAAAGGTCACTCCATGGTCGTGCAGGGACCGTCAGAGCACCCACACGTTCAGCTTCTTGCTTGAGCCATTGTCCGTAGAGCCAACTCACCTGTGCACGCTTTTCTTGCAGACCGTGTTCGGGCTCACGCTGCAAAAAATTGTGGCGGAACTGTGCTTCACTTTCTTCATACAAGAAGAGTGTTCGTACCTGGCTCTGGGTCGAGCTGTCCGAAAAAGAAGTGGCGAGCATGGGGAGAATGAAGTCCCCTTCCAAAACAAGAGGCGCTCGGCTCTCAATATGATTAGCAATCACCGCTTCCAACGCAGGAGCCATTACCTGACCAACTGCAATGGTATGTTTGACAATCTCCTCTGCTGGTTGGTTTCCAGCATCGGGATGGGTACGCCAATAGTGTAAAACAGGCTGCTCTGTAGGAGTGGTCATGCGTTCGAGCATCACCTGGAAATCATCCACTTCCGTGATACCAATCCCGAAATGATGAGCCAATCGGTAACTGACGCTGGTTTTCCCAACTCCAGAGGAGCCTCCGAGCAAGAGAACCTGCCATGAACGGTGGGGTATGTCATTATCCAACGAGCGTAATTTCCTTCTGTCTTGATGAATACAAGGAAACTGTATCATACCACGGGTGAGAAAGGCAAGAAGGGGAAAAGGTGGTCTCCCTTTGATGAGTGCCCCATCACGCAACCGATACAGTATCCCTTGCAAGAAAACTTGCCTTCATGCTCTCCTGAATCAGGATCGTTTTTATCCTCTTTTTGTGCGATACTCGAGGAAGAAAAACGATCTGGCCCGTTGCGAAAGAACAGGAAGCGCATGGAGAAAGGTGCGAGAGATGGCAGCTGAACACGGGGTGTCCTGAATGCGGATAAGGAAAGGAGGTCGTGCAGATGGTCGAGCAGAACGAACAAGAGCGTTCGATGAACGAGCAGGTCACGTGGTCATGGACAGGAATGGTACGTGGCATGCGAAGCGCCATTCCTCTGGCATTGGGCGGCCTGCCAGAGGGCATTGTCTGGGGAGTGCTAGCACACCAGGCGGGTCTTAGCCTGGGAGAAGCACTGCTGATGAGTGGACTCGTCTATGCTGGATCGGCGCAGTTCCTTGCTATTAAGCTGTGGAGCGTCCCACTAGCAGCCGGAGCCATTCTACCGATCATCGTCACAACGCTGATCGTGAATCTGCGCTACCTGTTGTTGGGAGCGGCACTTCGTCCGTGGTTTGCCCGTCTGCATCCCATGCCTACCTATCTCTCGCTCTTTTTCATGAGCGACGAGAACTGGGCGTTGACCATGCGTGAGTTTCTGGAGGGGAGACGTGACGCGGCCTTTCTGCTGGGCGGTGGCCTGCTGCTCTTTGTGGCCTGGGTGAGTGCAACCGTCATTGGCAAAATGGTAGGACTGGCGATCCGTGATCCGGTACAATGGGGACTGGATTTTGTCTTCACAGCGGTCTTTCTCACCTTGTTGATAGGAGTGTGGAAGGGGAAGTCAGATCTTTTGCCGTGGGTGGTTGCCGCAATCGTTGCGGTAGGAGCCGCTCGTTTGTTGCCAGGTTCCTGGTACATTTTGCTGGGAGGTTTGGCGGGCAGCCTGGTGGGAGCGATAACAAGTGGGGATGATAAGCATGTTAAGTAATACGCTGATCACGATATTGGGCATGGCCCTGGTAACATACATGGTACGAGCTGGAGGGCTGTGGTTGATGGGATTGGTGAAGCCGTCACCACGGGTGGAGGCGTGGTTAAAGGCCATCCCCGGTGCGGTGCTCGTCTCGCTGGTCGCACCGACCGTGTTAGCTTCTGGCCTGGCCGAGACGCTGGCAGCACTGGCAACGGTACTGGTTGCGGCACGTACAAAAAAGATGCTCCTGGCAATCGTGGTAGGTGTTGGAGTGGTGTGGGCGCTCCGAAGGTTCTTCTAAAAGAAACCAGAGTCATCACGAAGGAGAAGTAAGCAGGTCAGTCTTACTCAGCTCCTGGTCAAGGGAGCGAGCAGCAACACGAAGAGAGGAAAGGGAAGCAAGAGCATGATCGCTGGCTTGTCAATCACCGATGCCGCGTGATTGGGAAATGTTTTGGAGATCAAGGATCAGAGGGAGATGGTCGCTCCGTTTGAGCCAGACGTTCCCATCGGGGATGGTGAGACGCGCGTGCTCAAGCAAGCGGGAGGAAACAAAGGCATAATCCAGATGGTATCCTTTGTCTGGATGGCGATACAGATAGAAGGTCGAGATGGTTTCCTTTCCCTGTAGCTCTTGGGTCTGAGCATGATACACACTTTTGAGTTGGAGCTGCTCCAACTTCTTGACCAGATCGCTATGAGAGCGTCCACGATGCAAGGCATCCCAGATCGTATTGCTATTAAAATCTCCTATCACGATCGATCGTTCTGATGCGAGGAAGGTTCGATAATAGTCGATGGCTTGATGGGTGATTCGCACATAGCGCTCTTGCCTGGCTTTCACATGTGCCCAGACGCCAAGCAGTGTGAGTTGCTGATCCTCGACCTGGATGGGCAGAAACCAGGGGAATTCGGGGGTATAGAGGGGACTGAGCGTATAGCGATGGGTTCCAAAGCCCAGCACGCCCAGCCCTTTGTGAGGATGGTTACCAATCCACTGAGCAAAAGGGGCACCGCTCGCTTTGATATGTTTCTCCGAACATTCCTGCAGCAGTAATAGATCTGGTTGAAAAGCAAGGATGTCTTGCTGTTTGGCGGCATAGGCCATGTTACAATTCCACGAAATGATGCGCATGGTCAGTGGTTCCGCTGTTATACATGGAATGTGGACAGTTTTGCTTTTGCCGTTCCTCGCAATCATGGGGCAGTCCTCGTTTTCAGCGAACAACAGGGTCACTTTGGCCGGGGTACTCTAGTATATCACCAAACAGCCGACTGGAAAGGGAGGATTTCCAGCCGACGTTGATGGTGGATGGAGGCAGAAGCGGTCAGTGCTCCTTGACAGAGTATTTGCTCACAACGATGATCGCGCTGGCGCTATCTCCTTCCGCTGCGTTGGAGTTCTCAACTGCCAGATACAGAGGACAGCGGCGAGGTTGGCAACCGCGCTTGCCAGGATGGGTACGAGGTAACTGGAGCATACCCTGGGTCAGATGCTTGGACCGCTTGCTCGTTCAGCAGCAACGTTGCTCACGTCTGCCAGGTGGAGGCTGGTGCGTCAATGCGCCAATGCGACGAGGTGCCAATGGCTGTTCGTGGATACCACCAAGAATCACCGACGCCAATGGTGTCGTGTGGCGGTTTGTGGTAACAACGTGAGAGTGCGGCTCCATCGCGAGCGTCGGCGCAACGAGACTGCTCCAGTTGAATGAATGACAAGAGTGTAAGCGGGCCTGCTATTCTCCAGAAGGAGGGTCTAAAGGAGTTTGCACACTGACAGGTGTGCCAAATTGCGGTATCCCATCAGCGTTCCAGGTAAATTGCTGCGCTCGCGTTTCACGCCCTTCATAAGTAAAATCAGCAGTGGTTTTAGCATGATAGACCATCCAGGACTGCTTCCCATCCGGGGAGGTCGTAAAGTGCGCCCTACCAGGACCAAAGACACCATTATCGCTATTATACTGAAAAACAGGCCCTTGTTTCTCCCAGGATTGTTGCTTTAATGGATCTCCACCTTTATAGATCATCAATCCCAGGCAGTAATTGTAGTTGCCAGTATCACTCGCCGAATAGACGATAAAGGTTCTGCCATCGTGATACAGGGCCTCAGGTCCTTCGGCGACTGGATAGTGCGAGGTTGCCTGATCGCCTTGCTCCCAGGGTTGATCTGGATTGATGATTAAATGAGGCTCACCGCTCACCGTGAGCGCATCGTTCATTGGCGCAAGATAAACGGCGTTTGATCCTTTTTCAAGCACATACATAAGATAGAGCTTATTGTCTAGCTGGAGCAGCGAGGCATCAATAGCTGTTGTATTATCGCTTCCCTTCAGTTGTCCTTTGTACATATAAGGTCCGAGTGGATCGCTGCCCGCGCTTTGCAATACATAAATCCGATGGTCCTCATTTTTGTCCTGCATTGCAGCTGTAAAGTAGACAAACCAGTGCTTATGCCCATGATAGTTCAGCAAAAACATCGAAGGAGACCAGACCTGGAAAGACGGCTCTCCCGGCTGAGGCGTCCAGATTGTCCTGGAGGTCTTGCCAATATCTTCCAGGCGCGGCGCGAACCATATCTCAAGAGACGTTCCAGTTCGTGTTCCAGTGAGATAATAGCTGCCTGCATGCCTGACAATAAAAGGGTCTGCAATTGGTGCTATCGGATTACGTAGAGACACGTCTGATTTTAACATAGATGAACTTGACGACGCGCAGGCCACTATCAGCAACCAGAGCGAGAGCAGGGAGGCTCCCCAGAAAAGGTGCGCCTGTCGTGTAGAGGCCATACCGTCTCTTTTCCTTTCGTAATGATCATGATCTATCAGTAACTTGCGCCCGAGCAACATTCAGGAAGGCATAAGCACGCACGCGATCATGCTCATCCAGCAGTTGTAGATGCAGTGTTCCGCACTCATTAACTGAAGGCATAGTTGTGCGTAAAACAAGCGGCTCTGTAATCGTAAAGGGTTCAACGCGCACAGCCAGAGCCTGGCTGTGCTCTTGCACTTCCCCCCACCACCAGACGAGCCGTCCGGGTATCGCCTGCGTTCCCTGGTGTGAGAGTTGTAGCGAAAGTTCCAGTTCAGCGCCATCAACGATGTAATCCAGGCCAGGACGATGAGGCAGAAAATCGAAGATAAAGGTGGTTTCTGCATTTACCCATGCCGGATCACAGCCGAGGGGCTTGAGTCGCCTCTGCGCATCGTACAGACCACACAGCTCATGCTCGACATCGTAGAGTTCGGTGTAAATGTATCCACTTATCGCCTCGTGTCGACGCAACTCCTGCGTCTGCCAGCGGAAATACCATCCTCGTTCCTCTGTACTTCTTCCTGCTCCATATTCACCGTTCAGTAGTGGCAAGCCGCTGTGATCCTGATCCGTAACACTGAGCTGCGTCTCGTACCAGTGATCAACCCCAAGTTGATGACCGAACCATGTCTTGTTATCTCTTGCCAGGGCCGCCGTAATATCGCGCCAGCGCTGGTTATCTTCGTCATAATAGTGCCAATCCAGCACATCGGTCTTCACATGATTCCAGCCGGAGTCATCGATAATAGGGCGGCTATGATCACAAGCAGCCAGCAAATCATAGGCGCGAATAACCGCTTCTTGCTTCTCATCATCCTGGGCGCTCCGCCAGTCCAGGCCCCATTCCTCGTTATAAATTCCCCATAGAATAATGCTGGGATGATTATAATCGCGTTCAACCATCAGGGGGAGTTGAGCTTCAAAGGTCGCTGCGGCCTCTTCAGAAAACCGCCCATAGCAAGGAGGCTCGGCCCAGACCAGCAATCCCAGCTGGTCTGCCCAATAGAGCCAGAGGGGATCTTCCAGCTTGATGTGCTTGCGAATCAGATTGAAGCCAGCTTCTAACGCGATCTCAACGTCGCGACGCAATGCCTGGTCATCGGGCGCGGTATAGCCGCTCTCCGGCCAATATCCCTGATCGAGGGCCCCTCGCAGATAGAGCCGCTCGCCGTTGAGAAACAGGTATTGCCCATGCACCTCAATGGTGCGTAACCCGGTATAAGATTGTACACGGTCGATTCCTGCCGGACTCTCCAGCCTGAACGTGACGTAATAGAGATAGGGATCATCTGGCGTCCAGGCTCTCGGCTGTCTAATCGGCACATCAAAAGCCAAAAGTGTCTTCCCTTCAACAGCAATACACTGTTCCTCCATATCCTCACCTGCAAGCTGCACGTAAAGCACCGTTTGCTCTGGCAGCGGACCTTGCAGTTCAACACGAGCCCGGATTCCATCGAGCGATGCGGTTGCAGATAGGTGAACACGTTTGATAGAGGTTGCGGGTCGTCCCTCCAGCCAGACGGTCTGCCAGATGCCGCTGCTGGCAGTAAATTGGCACTCATAGTAGTCGTCGTTGGGTTGGCTACGCTGTTTGCCGTGAGGGATCGCCCGCTTATCAAGTGGGGCCTCAACGCGCACAATGAGCTCACCCTGACCATCCTGAAGCGCGTCTGTGATATCAAATGAAAACGGTGTGTAGCCCCCCACATGTTCGCCAACGAACTGCCCATTCACCCAGATCTGG
>JAFMRP010000301.1 GCA_017354095.1 Ktedonobacteraceae bacterium | reverse complement strand
TATTGGATGAGGATAGTGGCCCACATCCAGTGTGCCGCTCAGCCAGAAGGAGAGATTATGACGGGACTTTTGCATGGGAGCTCATTCCTCCAGATCCCCGGCAGGAATTACGTGAACTAACCCGCTATCGGATCAACCTGGTCCCTATTCTGTCAGATTGAGATATACTGAGGAGAACAGAGCCATTTGTAAGAGGGAGAAGAAGCCATGACTCAGGCTGTCCCTCGCAGGACTGTTATACGAGCAATTCTCGCGGACATAGTGTCAATATTCATTCTGATGAAGCCCTGCTGGGCGAACTGCTTGTTTGCCCAAACAGGTCCAGGAGGACATTCAATGAGTCTGTTTGACGATCAACGCCAACAACACACGATCCTTGAGGCGACTCGCCATGCCGCTCTTGAGTTTCTCAACAGCCTTGCCTCGCGGCCCGCTGGGCGCGCTCCTCACCTGATGTCACATGATGTCTTGCCGGAGGATGGGCTTGGGGCGCAACGCGCGCTGGCGACGTTCCGCGCGAAATATGAGGCGTTGTTATCGGCCTCGCCCGGCCCACGCTATCTGGGCTTTGTGACCGGTGGGAGCACCCCGGCAGCCCTGGCGGGCGACTGGCTCGTCTCGACGTACGACCAAAACGTGGGCAGTGATGGCGACTCCATTGCGACAACGGTGGAGCGCGAGACACTGGGGCTCTTGCGCTCCCTTTTCGGCCTGCCCGATCTCTTTGAGGGGGCGTTCGTCACTGGCGCGACGATGGCGAATTTTGTTGCGCTGGCGACCGCTCGCCAGTGGGCAGCCGCGCGGTTGGGAATAGATGTTTCTGAGCAGGGACTCTGGAGGTTGCCACCGCTGCCCGTGTTTGGCGGTTCGCCACATGCCAGCGTGATTAAAGCATTGTCGATGCTTGGTATGGGTCGCCAGGTTGTTGAATCTATTCCCCTGCTCCCAGGCCGGATGGCTGTCGATCCCACCGCGCTGGAAGCACGCCTTGCCGTACTGGATGGCATGCCTGCGATCGTCGTGGCCAGTGCGGGCGAGGTGAATACAGGCGATTTCGATGATCTGGAGCGGCTTTCCGCATTGTGCAAGCGCTATGGCTCGTGGCTCCACGTTGATGGTGCATTCGGCCTCTTCGCCGCCTGCGATCCTGCCCGCGCGCACCTTCTGCGGGGGCTGGATGCCGCCGATTCCATTACCGCCGACGGGCATAAGTGGCTCAACGTCCCGTACGATTCAGGCTTCGTATTCACGCGCCATCTGGATCTCCACCAGCAGGTCTTCAAGGTCACGGCTGCCTACCTGGGCGATGACTCTGACCTATCGCATCGCACCCCTGAAGATTCGCGCCGGTTTCGCGCGCTGCCAGCTTGGATGACGCTGATGGCCTATGGCAGGTCGGGTTACCGCGAAGTAGTGGCGCGTTGCTGCTCCCTGGCGCAGCAATTGGGCCAGGACATTGAGCGATCTCCACATTTCGAGTTGTTGGCGCCAGTTCGTCTCAACATCGTCTGCTTCGCTCTGCGCAATGCCGATGCGATGCGGCGCGATCGGTTCCTCAGCAATGTGAAAGAGGATGGTCGAATATTACTCACTCCTACCTTTTTTGCCGAGAAACCCGCTATCCGTGCGGCGTTTGCCAACTGGTCAACGAGAAAAGAAGACAGCGCGGTGATTCTGGAGGCATTGGAGGATGGTACAGAAAGATAATGCTTGAGTACAAATGCTCGTGCTTCAGAGAGTGCCTCTTTTCAGGAAGACTGGTGCTTCTCGCTCCCATCAATCTGATCTTGCGGACCATTATCGCCCTGGTGAGCGATCGCCTGGTCTGATGCGAGGGATGTCGGCTTGCCTGGTCGCGGAGAAGGAAAATCGGCAATCCGGCTTTGTATTGCGGCGAAATGAGCCTCCATTGCGGCTACAGTCTTATTCCCATCAAGCGCCTCAAGTGCTTCAAGAATGCGCCTGTGAGATGCAGCGGTATCACCTGGATATTCTGGTGCTACCAGCAGTTGCGGCTCCACAATATGGTAGATTTCCCAGAATGCTTGCAATAGTTGGATGACCAGGCTATTGTCTAACGGTCGATACAGCACCTCGTGGAAAGCGCGGTCTTCTTCAGGAAAGGTTTTTCCTTGCGCAGCCTGAGCCTCCATCTTGTTCACAAGTATGTGTAGTTCAGCAAGCTGGGACTCCGTGATGAGATCTGGTAAACGAGCTACCAGCCCACATTCTAATACCTGGCGTATCTCCAGCAACTCGCGAACGATGCTGAGGTCCCGGTTGGCGCTCAACTGGATACGGAAGGTCAAACCGGTGACGAGCGCGCTGAACGAGAATGCACCGACAAAAGTTCCTTGCCCATGTCGCGTCTCGACGATCCCCAACGTCTGAAGAGATTTGACGGCCTCGCGAACGGCATTGCGACTGGCTGCGAGGTGGCTGGCAATTGCTCCCTCACTTGGTAGCGGGTCCCCATGCTTGAGACCATGGCGAATGATGTAGTCTTTAATATACTCCTGGATTGTTGCTTGTAGCGCTTCGCCACGCATGGCGGAAATTGATGGTCTCACCGCTTGACACCTCATGGGGTTTTCTTGTATTCTGACTCATAGGTTGTAGGATATCCTACAAGTTAGGATACAAGAAAACCATCGGTGTGTCAAGGAAGACCAGGTGTACGCTGGCCCTCCGTCCCTGGGGGCGAAATTTGTCTGTTGAAAATGAGACGTTCTGGGAAGATGACGTGGTCTCTGATGATCACTAACATCCAACGTCTGTTGTCGTTTATTACGAAGCGACAGGAGAGAAGACATGGCAAACCAAATCGACACAGTCGAAAAAGTCATTACCCGCCGAGATATCCTCAAGTACACGGGGTATCTGGGGGCCGCAGGAGGGATCGTCAGCCTCCTCAATGCCTGCGGTACCCAGGGCAGCTCGCAGAGCACGCAGAAGTCGCTCACCGCGGTGATTGGATATGGCAATAACCAGAGTTGGGACCCCTCCAAGACCGCTTCTGCCTTTTCGATGGCGGCCATCTTGCACGCCTACGAGCCATTGGTCGGAGGCGATCCGGTCACGCGCGAGCCCTACGCGGCGCTGGCCAAATCCCTTCCCACCAACCTCACCGGCACAACCGTAACCTTCGAGCTACGCGATGGGGCTACCTGGCACGATGGGCAACCCGTCACTGCTGATGACGTGGTGTTCACCTATGCCCGTGCCCTGAACCCAACCGACAATGTGCTGATCCGCTCCTTCTTCTCGCTCTGGCTGGACTCGGTGACGAAGGTCGACGATCGCACGGTCAAGTTCAACCTGAAGTTCCCTTTCCCCTATGTCCTCCAACGCGTCCAGACCGCGATGATCATGCCCAAACACGTCTTCGATGGCCATTGGGACGATGCCAAGGCTGGTAAGGTGGTTGGATCTGGCCCTTACCAGATCACCGCTCAGGTGCCGCTCAGCTCGACCTCCTTTAAGCGCTTCCCCAGGTACAACGGTCCCCGTCCGGCAGTTTTTGAAACGATGGAGTGGAAGTCAATCGTTGATGCCTCAGCACGGGTTGCTGCCATCTCTGGTCCGTTGCCCCGGGTGCAGATCGCTGAAAACATCCCGGCCGCCAACGCGGACGCGCTGAAGACAGCGGGCCGCACAGTGCAGTACGCCGACGGAATGAATAACCTGTTTCTGCTTTTCAACACTAAACATGCACCGTTTGACAACAAGCTGGTGCGCCAGGCTCTCCACTACGCCATCGACAGAAAGCAGATCGTGGACATCGCCCTCAAGGGGGCCGGTGATCCTGCCAGATCCTACATCAACCCCCATCTGCCCGGTGCTCCGGCATCCATCGATGCATTTCCATATGACCCCGCCAAAGCGAAATCGCTCCTGTCACAGGCTGGTGTTTCCAACCTGAACGTCACCCTGCAATCGTCCAATACTTCGGTAGTGGCGGCTTCGATCGCCCTCATCAAGCAGAATTGGGATGCGATCGGTGTCAATACCACACTCGCCCCTCAGGACACGGCCGCACTCTTCAGCAAGATGGACGGAGGACTCGACTTTCAGGTTCTAACGACCACTGGAAATCCGATGCAGTTCGGGATCGATACTGACCTGCTGACCCGCTACTACTACTCAAAGGATGGAACCTGGATGAAGACATACGCCAGGTGGACCACGCTTGAGGCTGACGCTCTCTACAAACTCCAGGATCAAGTTGTCCAGGAAGCTGACGCGACCAAACGAGCTGCGCTAGAACAGCAGTTGCAGCAGATGCTCGCCGACAATGCAATATTATTTCCGCTCGTCTTCACTAAGATGGGGATGGCATGGGATGCTAAGAAGTTGGCTGGGGTTCGCGCCCAGGGCTATCCGGGAATCAACCTCCTGCAAGCGAAGGCCCTGTAGGCGCTCTAGTCAGATGAAGGAGTTTGGCGATGAGTGTGGTGGTGCGCCTGCTGCTGCGACGTATTTTAGCGCTGGTCCCGCTGTTGCTTGGCGTCATTTTGCTGGTATTTGTGGTAATGCAGATCTCTGGAACTGATCCCGCCATGGCTGCCTTCGATGGTGCCAACCCAACGCCAGCGCAGATCGAGGCTTTCCGTCATGCCAATGGCCTCGATCAACCCCTCCCGGTCCGCTATGTCCGCTTTGTGTGGGAACTACTCCACGGTGACTTCGGCTACAGCGTCCTGAACCATCAGCCAGTCAGCGCCAGTATCCTGGCTGCCTGGCCGTTGACCGCCTGGCTCACCCTTTTCGGGGTGACCACCGCGCTGGTTATCGCAGTTCCCCTGGGCATCCTGTCGGCGCTCTTCCGCGATCGCTGGCCAGATCACCTGATCCGAATGGTGTCCCTTGGCGGCGTGACCGCGCCGTCATTCTGGATCGCTCTGCTCATGATTCAATGGCTGGCGGTCAATCTTGGCCTGTTCCCGACCGGGGGCTATGTTAGCCCTGGCGATGACCTGGTCGGCTGGCTTCAGTCCCTGACGCTGCCGACGCTGGCGCTGGCGATTCCTGCCGCTGCCCAGATGACCCGTATTATCCGAGCTTCAGTGATCGAAGAACTCGACCTCGACTACGTCCGAACGGCGCGGGGTGGTGGCTTGCCACCCCTGGTCGTGGTTGGTCGTAATGTCCTTCGCAACGCCCTTGTCACCCCGCTGACGGTGCTCGGACTCCGCGTCGGATATCTCCTTGGTGGGGCCGTTGTTATCGAGACTGTATTCTCTCTGCCTGGGATGGGCCAGAACCTGATCCAGGCAGTTCAGAACGGAGATACCTCAGTCGTCCAGGGCTTTGTCATTATCATTGCGCTTGGTTTCGCCCTGGTGAACCTGCTCGTCGACGTCCTCTACCTGATCGCCAATCCGAGGCTGAGGAGTAATAGATGAACCGACAAAAGCTGATCGCGAAGGTCACCGATCCCAACTTCATGCTCCGGCGGTTGACTCCTGCCTCGTGGTTGGCCGTGGCGCTTCTCATCGTAATCTCGCTGGCGGGGGTGCTCGCGCCGCTGGTGGCAAACCACAACCCCTTAGCCGTTAGCACGACGGTGACGGGCCCTGGCCTGAGCCACTGGCTGGGGACGGACGCATCCGGACGCGATATCTTTTCGCGCCTCGTCTATGGTACTCGCTGGTCGCTGGCTATTGGCCTTGGTGCAACCCTGTTCGCGCTTGTTTTTGGGGCGATTATTGGCTCCCTGGCGGCGAGCGCCCATCACCTCGGCGATGAGTTGATCATGCGGACGCTCGATATCATCATGGCGTTTCCTGGGATCGCCCTTGCTGCGGTGCTGGTACTGGTCTTTGGGAGGGCGATCCCGGTGCTCATGATGGCTATCGGCTTTGTGTATCTCCCATCTGTGGCTCGACTGGTGCGGGCCAACGTCCAATCCGAATTCAGCAAAGACTACGTTCAGGCGGAGCGGATCAGCGGCGCGCGCACTGTTTATATCCTGATCAAGCACGTGGCGATCAACTGCGCCGCTCCCATCGTCGTCTTCTCTACCATCCTGGTCGCCGACGCCATCGTCTTTGAATCGGCGCTGTCGTTCATGGGTACCGGTATCCGCCCTCCTGACCCGTCCTGGGGCTCGATTCTTGCCGATGGTAAGGAGATGATCCTGACCGGGGGATGGTGGGCTACTCTCTTTCCTGGCCTCTTGATCCTGATTACCGTGTTGAGCCTCAATATCCTCGCGGAAGGCGTTGCCGACGTC